>JASBZK010000011.1 GCA_029983505.1 Porphyromonas sp. | reverse complement strand
GGGCTTAGCTCTACTTGGTTCAGGTCATACGCCTACTCCTCCCGCTACGGACACACAAAAGAAATCGTCGACCGCGAAACGCTGAAAAGCCCGGGACCCTGGGGATCCTCACTTCCGGCTTACGACAGAGGAATCTACAATCTGAGTTCGTCTGCTGCTGAGAATCAGTTTATGCTCAAATATTTTGAGTTCTTTGAATACACGAACGTAGTAGCCGGCATCGGCTTCGTCCACGTAATGGCAGTTCCTTTTACTTCGGACGAGACACTCCTCTACCGTGCAGAGGCTCTCGTGATGAAGAAAGAGTATGACCTCGCGGCAAAAGATCTCAGCGACTGGTACGTTTCCAAAGGTGGCTCTTCCGCCTCCGCAGCGACTATAGCCGCTTTTTACGAGAAAGCTGCTCTTTCCGGAGAGCCTGTAGCAAAGCCCCTGCACCCAAAGTTTGCCATAGAAGAAGGTATGCAGACCTATATGCTTCAAGCCGTTCTTCATGCCAGACGAATAGAGACAGTCCACAGCGGACAGCGTTGGGAAGACATCAAAAGATACGGCATCGAGATCACACATAATGTCTTCCGTGGAGAGCCTATGACCCTCACAGTTGACGACCCGAGACGCGCCATCCAACTGCCCGGTGATGTACTCGCGGCAGGAATGACCCCTAATCCCCAATAAATTCCCCTCCTTAACCACCTCATTAAGCAGACCATTAGAATATGAATAATACTCTCCTCCGATATACTGTTTCCGGTCTTATCCTCGGAGCAACACTCTTGGGTGTTTCGTTCGGTTTGGTATCGTGTTCCGAAACGGATACTCCGGACGACGGACACTCAGTTGTCCGAGATAAGACCCCGAAGACCAAGAGCGCATTCGACGAGTACCTCTTCGAGAAATACACAGTCCCATATAATATCACTTTTATGTACGAGATGGACGACAAAGAAGTCGATTTCTCCCGATGGCTTGCTCCCGCCCGTCTTGACATCAGTATGAAAATGGCCAAAGTGGTTCAGCACGCTTGGATAGACTCATACGTCGAAGTGGCAGGTGTGGACTTTATGCGAGAATTGGCACCCAGGATCATTATGCTTATCGGCTCTCCTGCGTACAATAACGACGGGACAATGGTTCTCGGCACTGCAGAGGGCGGACTGAAAGTCACCCTCTACAATTCCAATTGGCTCGATGAGAAGGATCCTGCCCTAATGAACGAACTCTACTTCCACACAATGCACCACGAGTTCACTCACATTTTGCAGCAGAAGTTCACTTGGCCACAGGAGTATAATACGATCTCCCAAGGAGACTATGCGGCCACTTCCTGGCAAGACAGGTCTTACTCCGAGTCCGCCAAGCTCGGCTTCGTCTCCTCATACGCAGGCAGCCAACCCGTCGAAGACATCACCGAAGTCACCTCCTACTACCTTACTTATACAGACAGCGAGTGGAATACGCTCCTTAACGATTATGCCCTAATCAAGGATGAAAAGGGAAATGTCTTGAGCACGGAGGGACGAGACAAGATTCTGAAGAAGATTGATATTATGAAAGGATATATGAAGGATCGCTGGAATATAGATATGGATGAGCTTAGAGCTGTCGTACAAAGGCGCACGGCTGAGGCCTCCAAAATACAACTCATCCAAGAAAATTGGCTCCCGCTCCTCGAGACAGGAAAAACGACACGTTCGAGGAAAGAATTCAACGCAGTGGAAGAGAGTCCCCGCATGAGGCTTGAGATGCGCAATAAAGTCTGGCAAACCTTCAAGCAAACGAATAAGGAATTTCTATCCAAACCATCCCCTGAAAGATGCGTCTTCGTAACACAATTCGCACCGACATTGGGAGATGAAATCAACGCAGAGTCCACCACTATCCGAAAGTAATCCCATAAGATATGAAACAGACTATACTATCTCGTCTCCTTCTTGTCCCAATCATAGTCGCGCTCTCGGCTATGATTGCGGGATGCACTAAAGAGTCTACAGGTCTCTTTGACTCTTCGCCGTCAGAACGCCAATCAGCCGCACAAGAGAAGATTCTCAAAGCTCTTACCAATGGTGACGGCTCGTGGATTATGGAATATACTCCCTCCGAGCAGCAGGATTTCGGGGCATTCGTGCTCAAACTCGATTTCAACAAAGACGGCGAAGTCACAGCCCGAGCCGCACTCTTCCCGGATGACAAACAGGGCAACCCCTACGTCGCCAAAAGCAAGTACGAAGTAAATGCGCAGTACGGGACGGTGCTCGACTTCTCCACCTATAACGACGTAATCAATTACTTCGCAGACCCCGACATTGACGACGGGTATGGTAAAGGAAGCGGCTACAAAGGGGATGTCTCGTTTCGCATTATCGAAGGCGACAAGCCCGATCAGTTCTTGCTGCAAGGGCGCATGACGGGAAATACAGTTCGTCTATTCCGTCCGGCAGGAGGGGCAGACGCCTATTTTGATAAGGTACTCCTGATGAGGGATGATGCGCTGAACTACGACTACTATTACTCCACTCACGTGGATGGCTGGAGCGGTACCATCGGGGGCAAAAACGTCGTCCTCCGCTACGACGAAGACGGCTACAATAAGTTTTATGCGGATATTGAGGGAAAAACAAGTGCAGAATCGGTTCCTTTTTCTGTCACGCCGGACGGAGTAAGACTCATCAACGGTCTTAACGGCGTGACCGATCTTAAGTGGGACAGCAACCAAAAGACTTGGACACCGTCAGGTACAACAACCCCTCTCACGCTTAGGGAGGATCCCATATTCCCTGCCTACAGCAAGTACCTTGGAGAGTATCTCTTCGTCTTTATGGACGTTGCCCTCAAAAAGACACAGACAGTACCCGTGACGCTAATTCAGGCGCCACGCAAGACCTACATAATGGAAGGATTTCCCTACCCCCTATCCTTGTCTTATAATCGTGAAAAAGACAACGTCCTGCTCCACCCGCAGACGACTACTTACGGAGGCGCACCCTACACTTTTGTCGGACTCAACACAGATACGTATTCTTTCACCAATAACCCGAAGCACGGACTTGAGACTGTACCAAATGCAGACTCTCCATTGTCCAAATATGGAGAGGTGTACGATTTGGTCGACAACGGTCTCTGGGGAGACCCCATAGGAGCTTTCGTCTTGATCACACCATCTTATCAGATTCCATCGGGTGTTCCCGCATACTTTATCATGCCATATATGCTTATTAAAATAAAATGAGACCATTCTCTTTGTTCAACGTTATGAAGATATCCACATTACTCGGCGCACTCGCTTTTGCATCACTGGTGCTTGGCATCATTGGGTGCGACAAAACTGGCGTCTCATCTCAAAAAGACACTCCCGCATTCGGCATCATTCGCTCAGAAGCCTCCTTTGACTACAAGGGAGGGACAGGTCTCATAGAGCTCTCGGATGGGGACTTTGCCGTCTCGCTTCCCAAGGGGTCGGAGACTTGGGTAACCGTCACCAAAATAGGCACAAGAGCGCTCAGGCTTGATGTGCAGCCAAATGCCTCCTCAGAAACCCGCAATACCCTCGTCACGGTCGACAAAACAGGGGAAAAAGTGTATGTCCCGGTCACTCAAACCGGAAAGAAGGATTTTGCAGCCCTATCCGATCTCAGATTTAAGCCGGAAGGAGGGTCAGAAGAGTTCGCATTAGACTTTGACAACAAGGCTGAAATCAGCATTGAGGGCAATCCCTCTTGGATCTCAGTCGAAGTCGTGGACGGCAAGTCTCTTTTTGTGGATGTCGTCCCTAATACCCGTGTCGTCGTCCGAAAAGCACTCGTAAAAGTTTCGGCAGGGCTGTATGAGGAGACATTCACCGTCACCCAGGACGCACTCTTAAACTTCAAGCCGGGCAAGCTCGTCTATGCGGATATCCTTGGATCCTACACTTTCACCGGGTTCATTGGAGACGAAGAATACAGTGTCCCCGTCTCCGTAGAAGCCTTAGAGAAGGGCAAGACCGTACTGATGAAAGGTCTCGCCATCGACTTTGTTCTTGAAGTGGACGAAGCAGCCAATCTGCTCCGTATGAAATCGAATCAGATTCTTCCTGAGGACGTTTATTATTTAATAAGTTCGGGATTGGGAGAAAACCAGTGCTCGATCATCGACCTCCTTGGAGATGGCAAAGCAGAGTTCAACGCCTCTCCTGAGGAAGACTCAGGTCGCTACCGTTTTATTTTCAAGAGTCCAAATAAGGCAAACTGCGAGGTCAAGACAGAGGACGAAAACGGAGAACTTGTCGGCACCGGTGTCTTTAAGGAACCCACAGGAGTGTTACTCCTGGATTTAAAAAACAATGGATTCTACTACGGACCGGACGGCAACCGCCTCGGTGTCTTCTTCAACTTCTATATGATTCAGGACTAAAAACTGCCATACGTCATGATACACTATAAAAAACGAAGTCTCGGTCTCTTGACAGGGTTCACACTCCTCTCTCTTTTTACGTTTCAGAGCTGTCGAAAAGAGATCGCCGAACACAATCTATCATCGGGAGAGAAGAGCGCAGTAACGTTCACGCTACAAAACACCACCAAGCCTCGGGCAGCAGCCGAAGTAACAGTCTCTCCCAATGACGCTGACAACCGGATAGAGCGTGTCTACGTGGCCGCCTACTCCGGTGGAGAGCTCAAAAGTTTCACCCAAGCGGAGGAAGCAGGTACCCCGCTCACCTACAGAGTGGAACTTGACGCAGAAGGGATTTTGGATCTCCTCGTCGTCGCCAACCCTTCCGAGGATCTGGCAAATCGGATAAAGTCACCGGGTACCGACTACGAAGATGCCAGAATACTAACTGTAAGTACGCCGCCGGATGGGTCTACACCCCTTGTGATGACCTCAGACAATGCGTTCAAGGTTTATGCAGAGCGTGGACAAACCATTGATGCCGGAAAGATTGATCTCAAACGGCTGGCCTCAAAAGTTCTCATCTTCAACAGGGTCAATGGGTTGGTTGTCACCAAAATCACGATGAAAAATGCCGCTTCACGCTCAAGACTCGTGGTTCCTTATCCCGAGCTTAAAGCTTCCGATCTATTCGAAAAGGCAATAGACCTGACGACAGCTGCCGGTGCTCCTTCCGCCAACCCTCTGGCCTCATTCCTCACCTATGAGACAGCTCAACCGGAAGACCTCCTCTTTGTCATAGAGGGCACATTTATGGGTAAAGCGATCAGTCCAATGACTGCCAAGTTGAAGCACCGACGTGTCCTCAGGAATATGGTCTACTCATTGGTAATCAATTCCGAGAGAGAGATTGGGCAATCCATAGACCTTGATAACCCGCTCCTCAGTATGATTCACGTCAGTCTCCTCTCTCAGAGCTGGAGCGAGACCGTCACATACACCTTGCCGAGCGACGAAGAGATTGTCTTCTCTATGCCGGACTTTACCGTCGAGGGAGATTTCGAAGAAGGCTCAAGTCTTACCAAACCGGACAGGCTCACGCTCAAGACCTATGATGAGACCTCTTTCCTCATCACTACGACAGTCAAAAACGATCTCGTTTCCATTAAGCCGCTCGATTCCGACTTCGGATTATCCATAGACGAGGTCTCGACCAATGTCGTCGATGATACGGTGAAGCAGGTATTCCGCATCACGGTGCCGGTCAATAAAGAGACAAAACCTATGGAAACAAGCTTTACGGTCTATAATGCCTATAAGCCCGCTCTCTCATACACGGTCACCATCAGCCAACCCGCCCATCCTGAAATGGTTATAATCCCGATCGCCTATTTCGCCGAGTACAACCTCAATAAGACCGGTGATGGTTTTGCAACTACGCACGACAATGGAGGATCAGGCTACTTCAGTTACAAGCAGGCTACCGGAAAAGAGCCGCTCGCTGACGGGAAGACCATCAAATTCCCGGAGGGTTATCGTCTGGCGACGCCTTATGAGATGAATATCGTCTTCCCCTCTGCCGAAGATCTAAAAAATGCAGGGCTGGAAGGCGCCATATATGGGGCACTTAAGTTCGAATACGATCCCAAGCCTGCAAAAACCAATGTTTCCGAACTCGTAGAAATCAAAGGCGAACTCAAACGTTATTACGCAGACTACATCTGGGCCAAGTCTTTATTTGAAAAGGATGCCTCTGGAAACTACTACTTCTCCTACAAAACATACGGTATTCGCTTCAAAAAGCATGATGGATCAGATCCCGGCTACGCAGATCCTCCTCTTCCCTCCGGAGTCTCCCCCACAATGGCGTCCGATAATTCCCTCGCCACTGCGTATGAATACTTGATGACCAAAAACCCGGAAGCAAGTTCCCTTCCCCTGAGTGATCCAAGATTCGATTACGTGCTGAAGATCAGATGCCGTCTACTCGGAGAAAAGTTGGCCAATACGCCCATTGAAGAATTAATGAAAGAAGAGTTTTGGGAAGACCCTGATGGCATTTATGCCACTATGGTTATTCCTTATTCCGGGTACGGATACAACCAGGATGGCAGCGGCGCAGGCAAATCAAGAGGCTTTATGACTCGGTATATGTCCGAATACGACACTGCTTTTAATGCCGGAGCCGTCTATATGTGGGAGCCCACTCCCACGGAAATGAAAACCCGACCGGTTTTCGGAGACTCTCAGAGGACGCCCATCCGTCTCATCAAGAAATAATTATCGCCTGTGTAGGGCGGTGTGCAATCTCCTCTGTTTAAGAGATCTTCCGTCAAAGATTTCATAACGTACAATGACGACGGGGGAGTGCATCTCTGCCCAGTCTAAACACCTACTAATCGACACAAAACGAGACACGTACTTATCGACACGAGGACGAGACACGTACCGAGAAGGTTTTCTTGGTACGTGTCTCTTTTTGTACGCATACAGACCGAGATGTTTGCCGTCTACAGACCGAAACCGAAGTCGGAATTCGAAGTATAAGACCTTTTGCCTCTGAGGGTGCTGTCCAAAGCGCTAAATACAGCGAGGGGCAGAGCATCGCGCCTGCACGCCTTTTCTCTTAAAAAGAAAAGTCTGCGCCACTCTTGGGAGAGTGGCACAGACCTCAATAAAGTTAACTTAAACGAAGAGACGTTATCTCTTCCTGGTGATTGCGTTATAGATAGCGATAAGGATGCAGGCTCCCACCACACCGATGATGACGTTCATCCACCAAGTGTCGGGAGTGGCGATGCCGAGCAAGTTAGCCAACCAGCCACCGACCACGCCGCCTATGAGACCGAGGAGCGTATTCCAAATGCAACCGTTTGCACCACCCGGCATAATCCAGGATGCGATAAGACCTGCGATGAGGCCAATGATAAGAGCGCCAATAATACCCATAGTAATCTTGTTTTTATTAAAGTTAGCAAGGAACAAAAATACCCGTTTTGACACCGCCTCAGTCTCCATAGGAGAAAAAGGAGAAGTGCACGGCACCGTAGTGCCTGAGTTCTTTGAAGAGCGGGCGATCGCTGAAATCAATCCCCTTGGGATGCTCGATGATCAAGAGACCCTCCGGTCTCAGTATCCCGGATTCAACTGCAATATCGTAAATATTTTCGAGACTAACAAGAGAATACGGCGGATCTGCGAAAATAAAATCAAATCCGGGCTTATCTTCCTCCTCTTTCCGCCCCTGTGCTTCCACCCACTTGAGGGCGTCCATCTTGATGACCTTGTAGGCAGGGTCGGCGAGCTTGGCCGCCACTTCTTTGATGAAGAGGTAGTGCGAGAAGTCTTTTTCGATCGCAAGCACACTCTTGGCACCTCTTGAGAGCATCTCGAAACCCATACTGCCGGTACCGGCGAAGAGATCAAGGGCATCGGTCTCCTCCCAATCGAGCCTATTGCCGAGAATATTGAAGAGATTCTCCTTGGCCATATCCGTCGTGGGTCTGGCTTTGAAAGACGTGGGGACTTGAAACCTTCGGGATCTGTATTTACCGCCGATTATGCGCATAATATTTTGAGTCTGAGGAGTGCGGGGAAGTTTTCGGCGCCGGGAAGTTCGCGCCCGAGCTCGGAGAAACTGTTTATCTCGAACGACTTAACCGCTTTTTTGATCGGAGCAAGCGCGGCACTCATCGCCGGAGTGATTTGGTCCCCAAATAGGCGGAAGACGTCTTCTTCCCGGTCGAGATCCTCGGCGCGCCAAACCGAAGTGATGAAGTAGAGTGCATCGGACTCTCCGTGGAGAAAAAAACGATTGGAGAAATGCACACGCCCGCCGGCGGCAAGGACGAGGTCAAGGACCTCCTCACCGCCTATGCGGGAGACGGCGCCGAAAAGCACCCGAGCTCCGGACAGCCGGGAGGACTGCAACGCAGCCTGCACAAGTCCCGTGACCGGATGCGAAAACGTATAGCGCGAAAACGACCTCGATACGAACTCCGCAAGGTCCTCCGAGACCGCACTCACCAGCTCGAAACCCTGGTCTGCAAATTTTTCCTTGATAATCCGAGCGCCCTCGGGAAGCCCGGGAAGCCAAAGGGACAGGGCCTGCTCATCCGGGACAAAAGCTCCGGGGACAAAATCATACACCCCACCGCCGTCCAAAAATAGCGAGACCGTCCGGTAAGGGTAGCCGATAAGGGGCTTGTCGAAGTAGAGGCTTTGGAAGTCGTGCAACGATCTGACTTTTTCGTCGACCAATGCTTTGAGACCGTCTCCATCTCTTACGCCGAAGAAAAGTCTGCCGGGGGCAAAAACGAGCAATGCGTCCTGCTCCGCAGCGGCGCGTTCGCTCGGAGTGGGAGGGGTTGTATCCGCCATTCGAGAGTGCATCATCTTGTGTATTGTCCGATTTTAGCTTGAGAGACCGTCCTAAAAGAGAGCCGCTTCTCGATTCATCTCGGGAAGCGGCTCTATCCTGGAGGTCAAACGCAGTCCGAGATTACTCCCAGTTTCCTGCGTTGTTGTTGATTTCCGTCAGTGAACCTACGCGCAGACCGGGATAGCGACCGAACTGCTGTTCCTTGTCGATGAGATTGGAAAGTTCGCCTTTATTCAAATCCCCGAGGTAAACCGTGTAGGGCACCTGAGCTTGGAAGATCTTAATGTTGTAGCCGGACGCTGTCGTTACGGATGCCGTATCCATCTCAAACTCGGCGTTGGTACCGGGCACCTGACCGAGCTTAGACACGTCGTAATTGTCTCCGAAGATGGCAGTAAGCGCATTCGTTACGATGGTGTCTCGAGAGAAGGAGACACGGGCACCTTGGTCATTGATGTAGGAGAGCCCCTTTTGTTCAGCCTCGGTCCAATTGCCAGTAGCCTCTGCCTTTTTGACGATGCTGACGGCCTGGGACTCGGTCAGACCACTCTTAAGCTGGTCTTCGGAAAGTTCCATCTGCTTGCGGACGGTCTTAGTGGTACCGTTTTGGATCCAGTTTCTCAGTTCTTCAAACGTCTTGGCATGGACGTTATGCTCCTGCTTGTAGGCCACTTGAGCGGTACGGATGTCTATCAGCTCCTTGATGATCTCCTTTTCGCGAACCTTACGCGTACGATCGAACTCGATAGGACCTTGGATGCTGGCGAAGCAAGCATAACCGAGCGCTATAATCACTAACACCAGAATTACGTTCAGAACATTCTTCATAAGAGGGTATTTATGTTTGTTGTTACATTTATTATCAAACCACGAAACTGCACACACTTCGGAGACCACACAAAAATGTAGTATCTTCGCTGTTACGGTACAAAGTTAGTAAACTTTTGGGAAAATCCCTCACTTATACCGCACCAAATTCGTAGCAATATACCACTTTTACAGAAATGGGTCTGCATATTCGGGATTTCTTTCCATTCGAACCGACCATCTCCCAATCTTCGGTGATGGAAAAATTAGAGCAGTTTCTCTCTTCGGAGACCGAGCACGGCATTTTTTTGCTCAAAGGATACGCCGGCACCGGTAAGAGCTCCCTTGTGGGTGCCTTTGCGAGAATGGCCGCTTCCTCGGGGCGTCCGGTTCGGTTGCTCGCGCCCACGGGGCGTGCCGCAAAAGTACTCCAGGGCTACTGCGGTCTGCCTGCCTACACCATCCACCGGGTCATTTACCGGGCCAAAAGCGCCACGGCGTTTGACACAAACGGAGTTTCGACCTACGACGTGGGCTACAATCGGGAGCAGGAAGGGACGCTGTACGTCGTGGACGAGGCCTCTATGATCAGCAACACAGGCGAAGGCTTCAACCCGTTTGGCAACGGGCGCCTCTTGGACGACCTTATGGAATACTGTTTCTCGATCGACGGCTCCAGGCTGCTACTCATCGGCGACGACGCACAGCTGCCGCCTGTGGGCACGCCGTACAGTCCGGCGCTCTCGGAGGATTATCTCCGGGGATATACGCCGGACCTCCGGACCGGCATCCTCTCGGAGATCGTGCGTCAAGAGCGTGCCGGGGAGATCGTCCTCACGAGCTACGAACTGCGTACCCGCATCCTTCGCCTTGCGATGGGTGAGGACTGGTCCGAGCCGCTCCTCAGCCCTCCGGAGAAAGGGGGTGAAATCACGTTTATCACGGGAGAAGACCTCCCCGACCTCCTCGAGCGCTCTTACCGCGAAAAAGGACAGGAGGAAACCATCCTCCTCACGCGCACCAACCTCGAAGCGGAGTCCTTCAATCAAGGCATCCGGAGGCAGAGCCTGTACCTGGAGGAAGAGGCAGCGCGGGGCGAGCAGATTATGGTCGTCCGCAACAATTACCTCCACTACCCCACCGACGAAAACGGTAAGCCGATGAGCAGTTTCGTCGCCAATGGCGAGCTCCTCCGGATGCTTGGCACCCGAAAGGAAGAGAGGATGTACGGGTTCACGTTCCGCGACGCAGAGCTCGAGGACGCGCAAGGCGGATTCGTTTCCGCCAAGATCATCCTCGAGAGCCTCTACACGGGAGCCGCCGCACTCACCGCCGAGCAGCGCGAAGAGCTCTACAAAAACGTGGCAGCAGACTACCCCGAAGAGACCACAAAGAGGGGGCTGTATCAGAAACTGAGAAAAGACCCCTACCTCAACGCCCTTCAGATCAAATACGCCTATGCTATGACGGTGCATAAGGCACAGGGCGGAGGCTGGAAAAACGTCTTCCTCAATATCGGCTACCTCACACCCGAAATGATCGATCTCTCGTTCTGTCGGTGGCTCTACACGGCCATCACCCGCGCCACGGAGCACCTCTACATCATCTCACCGCCCGCCTTTATTTTCGGGGACGTGGACACGCTCTCCGCAGTGAGGTACCTCGACTGAATTTACCCCGTGGGACGCGTCAAAATCTCATACAGACCGGGACGAAAGCCGCACACAGACCGAAAAAATAATTTCGGTCCGTGTCCCAAAAACTTTTGGTACGGGTCAAAAAGTGTACCTTTGTAGCCTACGAGATATGCTACTCAACTACATCTGGATCGGATTCTTCCTCATAGCCTTCGTGGTCGCCCTCTCGGAGCTCATCGTCACGGGAGACGGGAGCGTCTTCGGAGCGATGACGGATGCCCTCTTTGCGAATGCCAAGACCGGGTTCGAGCTTTCTCTCGGACTTGCCGGAGTGCTTACCCTGTGGCAGGGGCTGCTCAAGGTGGGCGAAAAAAGCGGACTTGTCGGGGCTTTGTCCAAAGTGACGGCACCTTTTTTCACGGTACTCTTTCCCTCCGTCCCCAAGGGACATCCCGCTATGGGGACGATGCTGATGAACTTCTCCGCCAACCTCCTCGGACTGGACAACGCGGCGACCCCTTTGGGACTCCAGACGATGCAGGGTCTCCAAGAGCTGAATAGGAAAAAGGAAGAGGCCTCTGACGCGATGATTATGTTTCTCTGCATCAATGCCAGCGGTCTGACCGTCATCCCCATTACCATCATTATGTACAGGATCCAGATGGGGAGCGCTGCCGCGTCCGACATCTTTCTGCCCATACTTTTGGCCACGGGGGCGAGCACCCTCTCTGCCATCTTACTTGTCGCTTTCAAGCAGAAGCTCAATCTCTTCCGCCTGCCTTTTCTCCTCCCGATGGGCATCCTTATGGCACTTGTTGGGGTGTCCTTTTGGGGCATCCGTCATATCTCCCAGGAGCGCCTTACGGAGCTCTCCACGCTCATCAGCCACGTCGTACTCATCGGAATGGTCGCCCTTCTCATCGGCAGCGGGCTTTTTGCCAAAAGGAACGTCTACGAAGACTTCATCGAGGGAGCCAAGGAGGGGTTCAGCACAGCGATAAAGATCATCCCGTATCTCGTGGCCATACTCGTGGCGGTGGGGCTTTTCAGAGCCAGCGGGGCACTCAACTGGATCACGGAGAGCATCAGTTACGGTGTCGGCACCATCGGAGGGATGGACACTGCTTGGGTCGATGCTCTGCCCACTATGCTGATGAAGCCCCTCAGTGGTAGCGGAGCGCGCGGGCTGATGATCGAAGCGATGCAGAACTACGGTCCCGATTCCTTTGTGGGACGGCTCGTCTGCCTGGTACAAGGGTCGAGCGACACCACTTTCTATATCGTCTCCCTTTACTACGGTAGCGTGGCCATAAAGCGCACCCGCTACACACTCGGGGTCTCCCTCATCGCCGACCTCGTGGGAATGGTCACAAGCGTCGCACTCTGTTATCTCTTTTACGCCGGATAGCTGAGCCGGCGATTGAGGAGCGATACGGCCAATTTCTGCGCAATCACCAGAGCCGCATAGTAGGCGATCACCATAAAGAGCGACCAATCTCCCTGCACCGTGAGGGCATTTCCGTCCCCGCCGAAAAAGTGCGTAAGCCCGAGCATCCAAGACGCGGGCGCTCTGAGCGGCAGGTAAAGCAGTCCCGGAACCACCCCACCCAAAAGGGGCGAGAGAAACACGGCAAAGAGTCCGTACGGGATAAGCACCGCACTCAAAAGGACGAGCGGGATATTGCTCCAAAAGACGGACAACTGCAGCTTCGAGAAATAAAAGAAAAGGAGCGGGAGCAGCGCGACCTGCGCAGACAGGGTGACAAAGAAAGCGTCCCTGAACCAACCCAACACACGAAACGAAGGTCTGAAAAGCCTCCGAAACAGGGGCAAAAAAGACAATATCCCCCACACTGCACCAAGGCTCAGCACAAGCCCGACACTTAAGAAAGACAGAGGCTCAAAGAGGAGGAAGAGCAGCAGCGTGAGGCTCATCAACTGCACCGCATCCGTCCTTCTCCCCAGAGCCTTGCCCAAAAGAATCAGTGTACTCATCACGAAAGCGCGTACCGTCGCCGTCGCCGCGCCTGTGAGAAGGGTGTAGAGGAGAAGCCCCGTGGCAAGGAGAGCGTAACGAGGAGCCCGCATCCGGTGCGGCCACAAGAGACGCTTCAAAAGGGCTCCGAGCAAAAAGAAAATCACGCCCAAGTGATACCCCGACACCGCCATCACATGTGCCAAACCGGCATTCGTAAAGTCGTCCCTGTCCGCCTTCTGAAGCCGCGACCTGTCTCCGAGGGAGAGCGCCACGACGAGCCCTTGCTCATCAGGGGAAAGAAAAGGGGCGGATTTTCGCACAAAGTCCTGCACCACGCGTTCTCTCAGAGCCTGCAAGCGGACGCCAAATGGCGGATTCTCCGCCCTCACGGGTGCCGTCCGTGGCGTAAAGAAGCCCGTAGCCCAATACCCTTCGGAGAGCAGGTACCGGTGGTAACTTGTCCCGTCCGTCAGGGCCGAGAGCGTCAGGTCGCCGAGGAAAGAAACCCCGTACCCATTCTCGAGTTTTTTGCCGTCACGCGGCCTCAGAAGCACCTCCATCTCTCTCCCCTCCGACCGTATCACGACCGCGTACTGAAGGGGTGAAGAGCGGTGGGCGGCCACGGGATAGAGTACCTCTATCCGCTGCCCATAGAGGACGGTCTCCTTAGGGAAAAGGAGCCGGTCTCTCGTACGCTCCGCCGCAAAAAGACCGAAAGCGGCACCAACAAAGCAAGCCACGGCAAATGAGGGCAGAAGAGGGCGCAAGGTCTGCAGCGCACCGAACCCGAAGGACGTTTTGCCCAAGAGCAGGTATACCCCCGACAGCAATAGCCCGAAGAGGGCAAGCACCCCACTCCAAAGGAGTACCGACGAAGACCCGAAAGCCACAAGCCCCAGAGCCACCCCGAGGAGTGCCACAAAAGCAGGGCGGTCGAGGTGTCTCGGAAAGGGAAGCGGAGATAAGGGTTCCTCAATCATTTTCGGGTAAAGAATAGGGTATCGGGACGCCCTGTCGATGACACTCTTTTTGGTCTGTACCGGACGTTCGTCCCAGTACGTGTCTCGCCACGACCCCGGTCTGTACCAAAATATACGCTCGGTACGTACCCCGAGGAAAGCTCCCATAGGGGGGCAGAAAAGAGCGCCCCCGAGGCGTTCTTTAGTCCCCCTCTGAGAGCCCCGAGTGGAGGTTAATCCAAGAGCCGGGCAATCGCAGCCTTGGGGTCTTCGGAGCCGAAGACGTAGCTGCCGGCCACAAGGGCATCGGCACCTGCCGCAAAGAGTTCCGGACCGGTGACCGCATTCACGCCCCCGTCCACTTCGATCAGCACGTCGTACCCGCCTTCTTTTATCATCGTGTTCAGACGCGCAGTCTTCTTCAATATCTGAGGGATGAATTTCTGTCCCCCGAATCCCGGATTCACGCTCATAAGGAGGACGAAGTCCAGGTACGGGAGGATGTCCGTAAGCAGTTCGACAGGCGTGGCGGGGTTAAGCACCACACCGGCTTTCATCCCTAAGTCACGAATCTGCTGCATGGCTCTGTGGAGGTGACGGGTGGCTTCGTAGTGAAGCGAGAGGAGGTCGGCACCGGCTTTCCCGAAGGCGGTGATGTACTTCTCCGGTTCCTCAATCATCAGATGCACGTCCAGAATCTTGTCCGAGACTTTGTGCACGGCTTCGACCACGGGCAGCCCGAAAGAGATGTTGGGCACGAAGCGTCCGTCCATAATGTCGAGGTGCAACCACTCGGCACGGCTCTCATTGATGAGCCGAACCTCCTTCTCGAGATTCAAAAAGTCTGCCGACAGCAGCGAAGGGGCGATGATTTTGCGGTGTTCCATAATTTTCTAAAACAAAAGGTCCGTATATCTCAGTTCTGCATATTAACCTCCTCCGGCATCTGCTGATGGATGCGTAAGAGGTCGTTTTCGTCACGCAATCTTTGGATCAGAGCGCCCAGCTCGTCTTTATTATTGACGCGGACAGTGACGGTGCCTATCGCGCGGTCTTTATTGCTCGTGAAATCGATGCCCATAAGGGGGATCCTCATCAGGCGGAGGGTGCTGATGACGTTGTAGACGAAGCCGTCGAGGTTGGCACCTTCGAGCTCGATGGTGACGCCGAAGTTGGAATGCACGTGCGGTCCCCACGCCACCGAGACGATGTCGTCGCCGTGCGTGGCTCTGAGCCAGGTACCGACGGGGCAATTCTTTTTGTGTACCATCACCTGTCGTTTGCGGTTGAGGATGCCTTGCACCTCCTCTCCGAGAATCGGTTTGCAGCAGGTGGCTCTGATGTAATTTCGCTTACCGTTGGAAGCCTTGAGGATGAATAGCTCCTTCATCTTCTCTTTGGGCAAAGCGGGCGCCTCCGTTTCGTCGGAGTCCCAGAGTTGGCGTTCCGGAGGCTCTGTCTCTCCTTCGGCTTGGTCTTTGACCTGCTTGAGCTCCATCAGCAGTTTTTCCGAGAGCGGTATCTCGCCCGTATCTATGGCGAGGAGGAAGTCGTCGGCACTCGGGTAGCCCATAATGGGGCGACCCTCTTTCGGCTCGACCTGGTCGGGATGAAAGTTGTAGGCTTCGGCATAGTCGGAGAGGCGCTTCAGCCCTTCCTTGATCTGCCGGCTCCTCGAGTTGGAGAGGTACTCCCGTATGTGGCGCTTGGCTCCCGGGCTCGTCACGTAGTAGAGCCACTCTTCCTTTGGGTTGGTCTTCACGGTCGTAAGGATTTCGACGAGATCTCCGTTCTGGAGATGGTAGTCGATATTGACCATGACGTGATTGACCTTTGCACCGAGGCAGTGGTCTCCGATCTCCGTGCCGAGGAGGTAGGCGAAGTCGAGGACGGTGAAGTTTTGGGGGCATTTGATCTGTCTGCCATCGTGCGTGAAGATGATCATATCCTGGCTGGCAAACTTATACATCATCGTCTCGTAGTCGTCGGAGGCCTCGGGACCTGGATTGGAGAGGAGGGCACGGACGTTGCCGAGGATCTTCTCTTCCGTCTTGTCTATTTCGGACGAATTTTGTTTGTATCTCCAGTGTGCCGCAAGGCCGCGCTCGGCCATCTCGTGCATCTTTCTCGACCGTATCTGGACTTCCACCCACTCTCCCGTGGGTCCCATCACCGTGATGTGAAGTGCCCGGTAGCCGTTCTCTTTCGGTCTCGTGAGCCAGTCCCGTGTCCGGTCGTCTTTGATCTGGAAATGGCTCGTGATGACGCGGTAAATCCGGAAGCAGTCCGAGTACTCGCTTGTCGGAGTCTCGGGCTCGAAAATGATGCGTATCGCAAAGATGTCGTAAATCTCACTGAAGGGGAGCGACTTCGCGACCATCTTGTGGTAGATGCTGTACGCGCTCTTCATCCGGTGCTGTATCTCGTAGTCCAAACCGGTGGAGATGAGGTCCTCTTTGATCTCCTTATAGAAGCTGTCGAAGAGCGTGGTGCGCTTGGCGCCGCTCTCTGCGATGAGCTCTTGGATGTTTTGGTAATCGGCGGGGTGGTCAAACTTGAGCGAAAGGTCCTGCAGCTCGCTCATTATGGAATACATACCGAGACGCTCCGCAAGCGGGGAGTAAAAGAGCCGGGTCTCCGCAGCAATCTTGGACTGCTTCGTCTCGGGCATCGAGTCCAAGGTGCGCATATTGTGCAGCCTGTCCGCTATTTTTATCAGGATGATGCGGATGTCGCTATTGGCCGTAAGAAGGAGGTGACGGATGTTCTCGAGCTGCTTGGAGCCGTTTTCCTTACCCTGCATCACTTCGGCAAGGATCTCGCCGGAGAGCTTGGTGAGACCGTCCACGATGCGTGCCACGGTCTCTCCGAACATATCCCGTATGTCCTCCACCGTGTACTCCGTGTCTTCGACCACGTCGTGAAGGAGAGCCGCGGTAATGGACGTACTCCCAAGTCCGATTTCGTTACAGACAATGCTTGCCACGGCGATCGGATGCATGATGTAGGGCTCGCCGCTCTTGCGCTTCACGTTTTCGTGGGCCGTACGGGCGAGGTTGAAGGCCTTGATGATGAGGTCGGTTCGTTTGCGGTGGTTGGAATTGAGGTAATCCGTGAGCAACTGGTCAAAAGCTGCCTGCACCGCGAGGTCGTAGTCCAATGGAGTATTTGTGGTATGTTCGCTCATTCCCGAGATATCGATTCCAAAAGGAGGGGTCAAAAATCACAAGCAGCCTCCGACTTCTGTCCTGACACAAGCCCGAATGCGCTTCCAAAACAAAGATACAAAAAGTGTTTGGGAGTGTGTCCAAATTTGGTACGTACCGGGAAGAGTCTCTCGGTCTGTATCTTTTGCTCCCGTAGTACGTACCAAGAAATTCCTCTCGGTCTGTACCTCCTTTCCCTGCGGTGCAGACAGAGGCAAAAAAACGCTAACTGCCGACTTTTTGGTACCTTTGAGACTAAGGAGGGGAGTTGGCACCAAAGAGGGTTCTTTGATGCAAAGAAATCCGGTGCCGGAAACCAACAAAGTCTTTACAATAAGAGATTTCTAGATGCAAGACGAAAATCAAACGAACGGAGAGGACAGGATTCTGAAAGTCGACCTCGAACATCAGATGGAGTCCTCTTACATCGACTATGCCATGTCGGTGATTGTGAGCCGTGCACTGCCCGACGTGCGCGACGGCTTTAAGCCCGTACACCGCCGTATACTTTACGGCATGAACGAGCTGGGCAACACCCCCGACAAGCCTTACAAGAAGTGCGCCCGCACCGTGGGGGACGTGATGGGTAAGTACCACCCGCACGGCGACAGCTCCATATACTTGGCGCTCGTCCGCCTTGCCCAGGAGTGGAGTATGAGGTATACCCTCGTAGACCCGCACGGTAACTTCGGCAGCATCGACGGAGACGGTCCCGCGGCTATGCGTTACACGGAGAGCCGCCTTGCGCCCCTTGCGATGGAGATGCTCGCGGACATCAATAAGGACACAGTGGATATGGTGCCCAACTACGACGACTCCGTCAAAGAGCCGACCGTACTGCCCACCAGAATCCCCAACCTTCTCGTCAACGGCGCATCCGGTATCGCCGTCGGCATGGCGACAAATATGGCTCCGCACAACCTCACGGAGGTGATGAACGGCGCCCTCGCCTACATCGACAAAAGAGGCGACATCACGGTAGAGGAGCTGATGCAGTTCGTCAAAGCTCCGGACTTCCCCACCGGAGGCGTCATTTACGGCTATCAGGGCGTAAAAGAGGCTTTTGAAACCGGAAGGGGACGCATCATCCTACGCGGACGCGCAGAGATCGAAGACGAAGGCACCCACCAGCAGATCATCATCACGGAGATCCCCTACGGCGTTATCAAGAAAGACCTCGTCAAGAACATCGCAGAGCTCGCCACCGAAAAGAAAATAGAAGGCATCTCCAACATCCAGGACGAATCCAGCGGCAAACAAGGGATGCGCATCGTCATAGACGTCAAGCGCGACGCCCAGGCCGGCGTGATCCTCAATAAACTCTTTAAGTACACCGCCCTACAGAGCTCCTTCAGCGTCAATAACATCGCACTCGTGGACGGCAGACCCAGGCTTTTGAACCTCAAAGACCTCATCGGGGAGTTCGTCAAGCACCGCCACGAAGTGGTGACGAGACGCACCCGCTACGATCTCCGCAAGGCAGAAGAGCGTCTCCACATCCTCGAAGGGCGTATGATCGCCGTCGACCACATCGACGAAGTGGTCGCCATCATCAAAGCTTCCTCCAAACCGAGCGACGCTATGGAGAGACTGATGGAGCGCTTCTCGCTCTCGCAGATCCAAGCCCGCTCCATCGTCGAGATGCGCCTCGGTCAGCTCACCGGTCTCGAGCTCGAAAAACTCCGCCAGGAGTACGAGGACGTCAAGGCCAAAGTGGCAGAGTACAACGAGATTCTCGGCAACGAAGATAAGCTCTACGAAGTGATCGAAAGCGAGATCCGCGAGATCCTCTCCAAGTACGGCGACGACCGCAAAACGGACATCATCTACGCCACCGCCGATATGAACCCCGAGGACTTCTACCCTGACGACGATATGGTCATCACCATCTCGCACCACGGCTACATCAAGCGCACACCGCTGGTCGCATTCAGATCCCAAAGTCGTGGAGGTGTGGGTTCCAAAGGCTCCGACACTAAGGACGAAGACTTCATAGAGTACATCTACGCGGCCTCCAATCACGCCACGCTGATGTTCTTCACCGAGATGGGACGCGTCTACTGGCTCCGTGTCTTCGAGATACCGGAGGCAGCCCGCAATGCCAAGGGACGCGCCATACAGAACATCCTCAATCTAGACATCGAAAACCGCATCACCGCGGTCTTGCGCGTCAAAAAACTGACCGACAACCCCGAGTATGTCAACAGCCATTACCTCACCTTTGTGACCAAAGAGGGCGTGGTACGCAAGAGCAGACTCAAAGACTTCTCCCGCCCCCGAAAGATGGGCATCAATGCCATCAACCTCAGAGAGGGGGACAAAGTCATCAACGTACTCCTCACCAACGGCAAATGCGACATCGTCATCGGCACCCTCTTCGGTCGTGCGATACGCTTCCCCGAGCACACGCTCCGCGTCATGGGACGTATGTCCACCGGAGTGCGCGGTATCCGTATGACGGAAGAAGGCGATATGGTCATCGGTGCCATCGCCATACACGATCCCGGGACCGAGAGCGTCTTGGTGGTTTCGGAAAACGGGTTCGGCAAGCGCTCCTCCATCGAAGACTACCGGATTACCAACCGGGGCGGTAAGGGCGTGATCACAATGAAGATCACGGACAAAACCGGCAAACTGATTGCGCTTCACGTGGTCACCGATGAGCACGACATCATGATCATCAATAAGAGCGGCATCGTGATCCGCACCCACGTCAAAGACATCTCCCTCCTCAGCCGAAACACCCAAGGGGTCAAGCTCATCAACCTCGACAAGCGTGGCGACGAGATTGCGTCCGTATGCCGCGTCCTCTCCGATGAGGAAACGCCCGAGGAAGAGGTCGAAGACGAAGGCATAATCGAGCCCGACGGCGACGAAACGAACATCGAAGAAGATCCCGAAGAAAGCACGGAAGAGTGATTATTTAAACTTTTGTGTACCTTTATCGTCGAAACTAAGGGCAAAGGACCAAGATAACCCGTCGCCCGTAACGACAAGAACGAACGAAAGTTTTTCAGTAACACAAACGAAAAAATAACATGAAGAAGACACTACTGCTATTAGGAATGGGCATCCTCGCCGCAGCGCCCTCCTTTGGTCAGGAAAAACTGGTCAAAGAAGTAGAGCGTATGGCTAAGAAGGATAATGCAAACCTCGTAGAAGCCCGCACCCTCATCGCACCCGCACTTACCAATGCAGAAACGGCAGAATCCGCTTATGCTTGGTATGTGGCCGGTCTCATCGAAGAAAAGGACGTCGAAAAAGGTTACATCGCGCAGCAGATGCAACAGCAAGTGGATATGCCGAAGTTTTACGACGCAGTCTACAATATGGCCGACAACTATATGAAGGCCGTCGAGTTCGACTTCCGTCCCAACGACCGCGGCAAGGTTCGTCCGAAGTTTGATGACGAAATCAAGCAGGCTCTCGGTTCGTACTACGGCTTCCTCGTAAACGGCGGTGCCGAGTACCTCAATAAGAACGACTACGAAAACGCGCACCGTTTCTTCGACAAATTCCTCAAGGTGAAGAAAATGCCGCTCTTCGCAGACTCCGACGTGGCTAAGCAGGACTCCCTCTCTATGGAGATCGGGTTCTTCAACGCCTACACCGCAAGCCAGATCAAAGGCAAAGAGGACGAAGCCCTCGAAGCGCTTAACGCCATCAAAGAGGTGCCCTATCGTCAGAGCGACGTTTACCAGCTTATCGCCAGCACCTATATGGCCAAGGCCGACACCGCTGCGTACCTCAAGACCCTCGAAGAAGGTTCCAACCTCTTCCCCGGCAACACCTTCTTCCTCGGCAACATCATCAACTATTATCTGAATAAGGAAAAGTACACCGAAGCAAAAGACTACCTCGGCAAAGTACTCGCCACGCCCGACCTTCAGAATAAGGAGATGTACTACAACGCCCTTGCCGACATCTTTGCACAGGAAGGCAACCGCGAAGAGGCTCAGAAGAACTACGAAGAAGCCCTCAAAGTCAACCCCAACTATGCTGACGCCACGATGGGCATCGGACGCCTCTACTACAACCACGCGCTCCAAGTCGCCAATGACGCCACGGCTTCTATCGGAGACGCCAAGAAGATGAAAGAACTCGACGCTCAGGCGCAGGATCTCTTCAAGAAAGCGCTGCCCTACCTCAAGAAGGCAACCGAGCTCGAACCGGACAACAACGAATACCTTATGGCACTCCGCAACGTGTACTACAACCTGAAGATGCAGAAGGAATTCGACGAGATCGATCAGAAACTCAATAAATAACCGACTTTATGTCTGTAGGAAAAGCCGCCTCAACCCCGAGGCGGCTTTTTTAGGCTCCTTTTTGCAGCTCCATAGGGGGCAAACGAATGTGTCTTTCGTATAGGTCTTTGACCAAGTACCACAGAAGCAAAAAAACCGGGTACAGGCCGAAAAAGAAAAAAGATACGGGCCAAAAGATTCACCGGACACAGAGCGAGGAGAAGAAAAGGTACAGACCAAGATTTTTTTGGCGCACCCTCCGTGGTCGCACAAAAGGAGAGACCGGGCTTCAGTCTGATTTTAATATGGAAAATTGTTGTTATATTTGTTTGGACAGAAACTCAAGCCGGTTTTTTGCTCATTTTTGTTTACTTTTAGAGCGGAAAAGCCCCGGGACACCGGTTGCCTTTTTTCTCAACCCTCAAAAAACTGAAGACTAACGACCATGGCTAAAAAAAACTACGTCATCGACACCAACGTAATCCTGCACGATTACAACTGCATCTCCAACTTTCAGGACAATGATGTGTACATCCCGATCACGGTCCTGGAGGAGTTGGATAAGTTCAAGAAAGGATACGACCAGCTTAATTTCAACGCACGCGCTTTCGGTCGTTTGTTGGACGAGATGATGGAAACGAACAAGCCCAAAGCGGTAAAGATTATGGAGAACGGCATCCAGATCAATTCCGACGGCGGGCGACTATTCATACTGACGAACGGGCAGCGGAACCCCAAAGTCACCGAGACATTTTCCTCCGACCTAATGGATCACCGGATCCTGTCGGCAGCACTCACCCTTGCCGAAGAGAAGCCGAAAGTGCCGACCATCCTGGTCACCAAGGACGTCAACCTCCGAATCAAAGCCATAGCCCTCGGCATGAAAGCCGAAGACTACACCACCGACCAAGTGGATGTGGACGACATCTTCTCCTCGACCAACCAGGAGGTTATGGTAGGCGACTCCTCCGTCATCGACAGCCTCTACGTCTCCAAGCACGGCGGAGTGGCTCTCGAGGAGGGTATGCTGCCATTCAAGCCCACTCCGAATCAGACTTTTGAACTGAAAAGTGCCACCGGAGGAAGCGCGCTCGTGCGCGTCGACGCGGAAGCCGAGCGCATATACTCCGTAGAAAAGCGTACGATGATGGGCATCACGCCGCGTAACGCGGAGCAGACACTGGCTTTCGACGTCCTCAGTGACCCGAACCTCTCCCTCATCGCGCTCACCGGTACCGCGGGGACCGGGAAGACCCTCCTCGCACTCGCTGCCGCACTCAGCCAGGCGGACGACTACCAGCAGATCCTCCTCGCTCGTCCCATCGTGTCGCTCTCCAATAAGGACATAGGCTTCCTTCCCGGCGGCTACAAGGAAAAAGTAATGCCCTATATGCAGCCGCTCTTCGACAACCTTAACGTCATCAAAGCCTCTTTGGGTCAAAACTCCAATCAGGCTGCGAAGCTCGACGAGATGCTCAAGAGCGAGAAACTCGTCATCGAAGCTCTGGCATTCATCCGCGGACGCTCCCTCAATAACGTCATCTGCATCATCGACGAAGCGCAGAACCTCACCCCGCAGGAGATAAAGACCATCATCACCCGCGCCGGCGAAAACACCCGTATGATCTTCACCGGCGACGTCCAGCAGATCGACCAGCCTTACCTCGAAGAGCGCTCCAACGGGCTCTCGTATATGATAGAGCGGATGAAGGGAGAGTCCTTCTTCGCCCACGTGAACCTCGTCAAAGGCGAGCGTTCGAAGCTCAGCGAGACGGCAGCCAGGAAGCTCTAACCACTGAATATTACTCAAACAACAAACATATATTTGTACTGCTTATCTATGGAAAAGAGACCCATCAAATTCAGTCTCATGTACCGGGACATGTACCAGTCCTCCGGCAAGTACCAGCCCCGTGCCGATCAGCTCGCCCGGATTGCGCCGGTCATCATCGAGATGGGCTGCTTCGCCCGCGTCGAAACGAATGGCGGAGCCTTCGAACAGGTTCAGTTGCTCTACGGAGAAAACCCCAATAAGGCCGTGCGTGCCTTCACGAAACCGTTCAACGAAGTCGGCATACAGACCCACATGCTCGACCGCGGTCTGAATGCCCTCCGTATGTACCCCGTACCCGCGGACGTGCGCCGTATGATGTACCGCGTAAAGAAGGCTCAAGGCGTCGACATCACCCGCATCTTTGACGGGCTGAACGACACCCGCAACATCATCCCCTCCATCAAGTATGCCAAAGAAGCGGGTATGATCGCCCAAGCCTCTCTCTGCATCACTTACTCTCCGGTGCATACGGTTGAGTACTACACCGGCATCGCCGAAGAGCTCATCGCCGCCGGAGCGGACGAAATCTGCCTCAAGGATATGGCCGGAGTGGGACGCCCCGTCACCCTCGGCAAGATCGTCGCCGGGATTCGCGCCAAGCACCCGGACATCACGATCGAGTACCACGGTCACACCGGTCCCGGTTTCTCGGTAGCCTCTATGCTCGAAGTCGCCCGTGCCGGCGCCGACATCCTTGATGTAGCCGTAGAGCCGCTCTCTTGGGGCAAGATTCACCCCGACGTCATCACCATCCAGGCGATGCTCAAGGACGCGGGCTTCGACGTGCCTGAGATCAATATGAATGCCTATATGAAAGTCCGGGCGCTCACGCAAGAGTTCCTCGACGACTTCCTGGGCTACTTCACCAACTTCACCAACCTCCAGATGACCTCTCTCCTCGTGGGACCCGGTCTCCCCGGCGGTATGATGGGATCTATGATGGCCGACCTGAAGGGGATTTTCTCCGCCATCAATATGTTCCACCGCCAGAGCGGCACTCCGGAGATCTCTATGGACGACCTGATGGTGAAGCTCTTCGACGAAGTGCAGTACGTTTGGCCCAAGCTCGGCTACCCGCCACTCGTGACGCCGTTCAGCCAGTATGTGAAGAACATCGCCCTCATGAACGTCTTCAATATGGAGCGTGGCGAAGGACGCTGGCAGGCCATCGACGACAAGTCCTGGGGTATGATACTCGGCAAGTCGGGCAAACTGCCCGGTAAGCTCGACCCGGAAATCGTCAACCTCGCCAAGGAAAAAGGCTTCGAATTTACGGACAAAGACCCGCAGCTCAACTATCCGGACGAACTGGATAAGTACCGCAAGATGATGGACGAAAAGGGTTGGGACTACGGGCAGGACGAAGAAGAACTCTTCGAACTCGCGATGCACGAACAGCAGTACCTCGACCTCCGCAGCGGCATTGCAAAGCAACGCTTCGAGACCGATCTCGCCAAGCTCAAAGCCGAGAAAGAAGCCAAAGACGGCTGGACTCAGGACGATGTCAAGGCCCTTGAGCGCGCCGCACTTACCCCGATCACGGCTCCTGAGAGCGGTCAGCTCTTCTGGGAACTGGATATGGTCGACAAGTCCGTGGCGCCTGCTATCGGCACACCCTACCTTGCGGGCGAAACATTCGCCTTCATCACCACACCGGCCTCTTACTCCGTGGATGTCCCCGTACTCATCTCGGGACGTGTGCGCGAAATCGTGGCAGAGCAAGGGCACCTCGTGCGCAAGGGCGACGTGATTGCCTATATGGACAGCGCGCTTGACGGAGTCGATCTCAGCGACACGGACGACGAGACCCTCAAGAGCAAACTTGTCCGTGTAGAAGACAAGCCCTACAAGAATGGCAAGCTCAAAAAGAACAAGAAAAACAAGCACTGATCCGTCCTTACCTCCCAAAAAATTTCGGCCCGTATCTCGCGTTCGTGAGATACGGGCCGAAATTTTATCCCCGGTACGACCGACGTAAAGTCCCCGGTACGTACCAATTTTCTCGCGTCCCTAATAGGAGACCTTTCATAATACCTCACCTGCTGCGTTACTATCGGCATTCGGGCTTGGTCGTGTACGTGTAAGCCCCCTAACCCCCTAAAGGGGGAAACAAACACCAAACGCCCCCTTTAGGGGGTTAGGGGCTTGAGGCATTCTGCAAAGTCTCATACGAAAAACTGACGTTTTTCGTATCCCGAGCCCTTTTTCAAAGGTCCCTAATGGACGAAACTGCCTCAAATAGTGTGTCCGAGGAGCGTGGCAGAAGTCGCCTCGTCCACCACCGCGGTTACGTTATCGCCGATGCGGTGGTTCTTTTTGTCAAAGACAAGGACTTTATTTTGAGAAGTCCGCCCGTAGTATTGGTCACGGGACTTCTTGCTGAATCCTTCGATGAGGACCTCAAACGTCTTACCCACATCCCGGAGATTGCTCTCCAGAGAGAGCTTCTGCTGCAAGTCGATCATCCGGGCGAGTCTCTCGAGTTTCACCTCTTCCGGCACGTCGTCCGCCATCTTTTTGGCAGCCAGCGTGCCGGGGCGGTTGGAGTACTTGAACATAAACGCGCTGTCAAACGGAACCTCTTCCATCACAGCAAGTGTCTCCAAGAAATCCGCCTCCGTCTCCCCGCAGAAACCGCAGATGATGTCTGCAGAGATGGCGCAGTCGGGGATGAGCTCCTTGATCTTTCGGACGCGGTCGAGGTACCACTCCTTGGTGTAGCCGCGGTGCATCCTTTTGAGGACTTCGTTTGAACCGCTCTGCAAGGGGAAATGGATGTGCTGGCAGATATTGGGGTATTTCGCCATCATAGCTATCGTCTCGTCTGTCATATCCTTGGGGTGCGGGCTGGTGAAACGGATGCGGATGTCGGGAGCCGTCGTGGCAAGAAGCTCAAGCAAAGCGGGGAAATCGGTCACCACGCCTGTCTCGGGATCGGTGTAGCGGTATGAATTGACGCTTTGCCCCAAGAGGGTCACTTCCCGGTAGCCCTGAGCCTGCATCACCTTAAACTCCCTAAGGATGCTCTCTGCCTCCCGCGAGCGCTCCCGCCCACGTGTGTAGGGGACGATGCAGTAGGTGCAGAACTTATTGCAGCCTCTCATAATGGAGAGGAACCCGGAGATGTGGAGCCCTTCGAGCTTTACGGGTATGACGTCCTTATACGTTTGCTCCACCGAGAGCGCCACATTGATGGCCTTCTCTCCCGTTTCTGCCGAAGCGATGAGCTGGGGCAGGTCCATATAGGCATCCGGTCCCGCCACAAGGTCCGCGTGGTGGTGCTCGATAAGGTCTTCTTTGACGCGTTCCGCCATGCAGCCGAGGACGCCTATGATGAGGTCTGGGTTTTGCTTTTTGCGCAGCGCATCGATCTGACTGAGACGGGCATAGATCTTGTGCTCTGCGTTTTCGCGCACAGAGCAGGTGTTCAGGAAGACCGCGTCCGCGTCGTCGATGCGGTCAGTAACCGTATAGCCCGCCGTTTTCATCACGGCGGCGACCACCTCGGAGTCCGCCACGTTCATTTGGCAGCCGTAGGTCTCAAGGTAAAGACGTTTATCTTGGTTTTGAAGATTCATTTGGGCAAAAATATAACCGCCCACTATGGGAAAAATTTGGCTGTTAGGCGGTAATTACTTAATTTTGAACCACAAAATTACCAAAAAGATATGGGTACACTGTTCGGCATCCTTGTGGGTGTCTATTTCATCGCAAGTCTGGTTGGGCCTTTGGTTAAAAAGATGGCGCCAAAGCTCGAGACCGGAGACACGGCCACTTTCCGGGGAGACCTCGAGAAGCGGCTCAGACGGTTTGTGGATCAAGCCGAGTGGATCGATGACGAAGACGGAGATAAGAAGGAAGCCACGAAAAAAGCCCGTAAGAAGAAGGAAAAGCGACTTAAGCAAGCCGGAGAAGAGACTATGGGCGACTTCCGTCCCAATCTCGAAGGCACGTCCTTCGCTGCCCCGGTGATGAGTCCGGGCGAAGCCTTGGGCGAAAGGGAGTTGCAGATCAAAGTCCTCGAAGAAGACGCGCCCCACCCCTCTTCGTCTTTCCTTCCGTCCGAGCCAAAAGCCAAGAGGAACCTTCTGAAGAAAGGGATCGTACTCAAAGAGATATTAGAACCGAAGTACTTTTAACATCATAGTCAATCAAAGACAATCGAAAATGGCACTAAACTTTATGTCCGCCGAAGAAGCGGCAAAACTCATTAAAGACGGCGATGCCGTAGGCTTCAGCGGATTCACGCACGCAGGCAGCCCCAAAGTGGTTCCTGTGGCTCTTGCAGAGATTGCTAAAGCCGAGCACGAAGCCGGTCGTCCTTTCAAAATCCGTGTATTCACCGGCGCTTCCACAGGCGACCGCCTCGACGGCGAACTGGCACGCGCCGAAGCCATAAGCTTCCGCACCCCGTATCAGACCAATAAGAGCCTTCGTGCCCTCACGAACGCAGGCGGTGTGGACTTTGCGGACCTCCACCTCTCTATGGTCGCACAGGAACTCCGCTACGGGTTCTTCGGCAAAATCAACGTGGCCGTAGTGGAAGCCTGCGACGTCACCGAAAACGGCGAGATCGTTATCACCAGCGGCGTGGGCAACTGCCCCACTTTCTGCTCTATGGCAGACAAGATCATCATCGAGCTCAACACCCTCGTCCCGAAGGAACTCAGAGGCTTCCATGACCTCCTCGAGCTCAAAGATCCCCCCTATCGCGAACCGATTATGATCACCAAGCCGAGCGACCGCATCGGCAGCGACTGCATCAAGGTAGATCCCAAAAAGATCGTAGCCGTCGTGAAGACCGAAGCGCCCAATGACGACTCTTCGTTCACGCCCCTTGACGACGTCACCAAGGCCATCGGCGAGAACGTGGCAAGGTTCCTCGTGCAGGAAATAGAGGCCGGGCGCATCCCGAAAGAATTCCTTCCCGTCCAGTCCGGCGTGGGCAACGTCGCCAATGCCGTACTCGGAGCCATGGGTGCGAGCGATAAGATCCCGCCTTTCCAGGTCTACACGGAGGTAATCCAAGACTCCGTCATCAATATGATCCGCAAGGGCAAAGTAAAGTTTGCCAGCGGGTGCTCCCTCTCCGTCTCTCGCGACACCATCAGGGAGTTCTACAAGGATCTCGATTTCTTCCGCGACAAAGTGGTGCTTCGTCCCGCCGAGATCTCCAATAACCCCGAAGTCATCCGCCGCCTCGGTCTCATCGCCATCAACACCGCCCTGGAAGCCGACATCTACGGCAATATCAACTCCACACACGTCACCGGCACCCGTATGATGAACGGTATCGGCGGATCGGGAGACTTCACGCGCTCTGCCTACATCTCCATCTTCACCACCGCGTCCACCAACAAAGGGGATGCCATATCGAGCTTCGTGCCCTTCGTGAGCCACGTCGACCACACCGAGCACTCCGTGAAGATCATCATCAGCGAATACGGCATCGCCGACCTCAGGAATAAGTCTCCGCGCCAACGTGCACAGGAAATCATCAATAACGTCGTTCACCCCGAGTATCGTCCCCTCCTCAAAGAATACCTTGAGATCGCGACGAAAGGCCAGACGGCGCACAACCTTGACGCCGCTCACGAGTTCCACCGCGAGCTGATGCGATCCGGCTCGATGCTTAACACGGACTTCAGCAAGTTTAGGAAATAAGGCGTCACCCTTATCCCTCTGTCCTATGACAGGAAACCGAAATCTCGGTACGGTCGGGAATTTCTTCCGTACCGTACCGGGATTTAATTTTCGGTCTGTACCAAAAGTTTGTGTAGGTCTGTACCGGATTAGCTCCCGTCACAGGGTCTCCGTGGGGTCAAAATTCACCTCTCATCATCTTTCAACAGTATGAAACGCCTCTCTCCGGCATTTTTATGCCTCTTCGTCCTGGTCTTCCTTTCGGGGTGCCAAGGAGCCTATTCTCAGAAGAAAGTACCGCTCGAATTACCCAAGTTTGCCACCCCGCCGGTGACCATCACGGCTCCCGATGCACGAGCCGGGTACATCCTCAGCCGCGTATGGCAAGACTACACGTATGTGGACTCGACGATGTTTCGTGACAGAGACGCGGGCGAACAGTTTCTCGTAAACTACTTCGCCATCGGCGACGTGGCCGGCGTCCGGGCACTGGGGGAAGCAAGCAAAGCTTTTTTCTCGAAGTCGGACGCCTTCGCAGACTCCGTAATGATTGCCATGACGGAGAAGTACTTCGGCACGGCTGCCTCCCCGCTATTCAGCGACAGCCTCTACCTCTCGGTAATGGACGAAGCACGCAAGGCAGGGAAGCTTTCGGATGCCCAAAAGATCGTGCTGGCAGACAAAATAAGACTGATGGGTATGAATAAGCCCGGAAGCGACGCGCCGGACATCGAGTACCTCACCCCGGACGGCAAGACACACAGGCTGAAAGAAATGCTCGGCAAACCCACAGTCCTCCTCGTCTATAACATAGGGTGCTCCACCTGCCACGCCCTGATGCAGTACCTTAGCGACCACAGCAGTTACCGCCGTTGGGTGGAGGAAGGCAAGATCAATCTCGTGGCGATCACGAGTGCAGAAGACCGGGATCTCTGGAAAGCGGAACAAAAGTTTGTCCCGGACTATGCAATCTCGGGTCTGGACGCCAAAATGGACATCATCCTAAAGGAACTTCTGGACGTCCGCGCCTATCCTACCCTCTATTTCTTCGATAAGGAGCTGAAAGTAGTCACCAAAGACATCCAAATAGACGACCTCACAGAGCTGATAAGCGCGAAAATAGTGGGTGAAATATGAAATTTAACGCAGAGATGGGACAATTTCGGTCTGCAAACCGCCCAAAAACGGCTTAAATGATAGGGATTGTTTGCAAACTCGAGAATTATTCTTACCTTTGTGAAGTAGTTCACACGCAGACAGCGTGATTTTGGGGCTACTTTTCTGTGAAAGAAAAAGAACTTACATATTGTTGAATTATTAATAAATCGACTAAAATTATGAATGCAAAAGTTTTAGCGCTCTCACTCGCAAGCGTTCTTGCCCTCTCGGCAAACGCTCAAGAAGTGACTTCTGATTACGCTCAGACTACTCCGGCAAAAGATGTTGCCTTCAAAACCGGTGGCAAGTGGTTCCTCACTCTCCAGGGTGGCGTGAACTTCCCCTTCTTCTTCACCAGCGTGAAGCATAACGCAGGCGTTATGAGCGTAGACAAGATGGGCTACAACGCAGGTCTCGGTATCGGCACTTGGTGGAACCCCTACTTCGGTACCCGCTTGATGATCGAAAACAACTTCCTCAAGCAGGTCTACGCAGCTAAGCAGGACAATAATTATGTCCTCTCGATGGTAGGTATCAACCCCCACATCGACTTCCTCTTCGACATGAGCAACTTCTGGGCGCCCTACGACGCTGACCGCGTATTCCACTTCGTACCCTTCATCGGTGTGGGTTACGGTATGACCCAGAGAGTATGGGATTCCAAGGACTCAACCGACAAGTACCTCAAGAATGCCAACTTCATCCACTCTGCAACTGCTAACGCAGGTATCAACTTCGACTTCCACTTCTCTCGCAACTTTGCGCTCAGCCTGACTCCTTCCGTTGCTGTAGGTAACTTCTATGAAGTTCCCACTTTGGAAAACTCCTATGAGCCCAACGAAGTGCTCTTGAAGTTCACCGCAGGTCTCACCTTCGGTCTCAACGACCAGGCTTTCGAAGCCGTAGAACCTATGGACTACGACCTCCTCAACAGCCTCCAGAGCGAAATCAACTCGCTCCGCAGCCAGAACGCCGAGCTCAGCAAGCGTCCTGTTCGTTGCCCCGAATGCCCCGAAGTTACAGCTCCTGCTGCAGCTGAAAAGGAAAGCGTCGTTTACTTCCGCATCAACTCTGCGAAGATCGACAAGAACCAGTTCATCAACATCTACCAGGTTGCTGAATTCGTGAAGTCTACCAACACGCCTATCACCGTAACCGGTTATGCTGACGTAGAAACGGGTAACCCCGACTACAATATGACGCTCTCCGAAAAGCGTGCGCGCAACGTCGCTGACGTCCTCATCGAAGAATACGGCGTTCCTTCTGACCTCATCACCATCGACTACAAGGGTGACACGGTTCAACCGTTCGAAACCAACGCTTGGAACCGCGTGGTTATCATGAAGAACAAATAATCTCCCCTAAGAGATTACTTCATAACTCAAATAGGAGTGCTTGCATCTTGCAGGCACTCCTATTTTTGGCATCTCGCTACCCACACTTCACCTGCCTCACCTTTTGCCTAAAAGCGCGTGTCCAAAGTGGTCTCGAAGCTCTGCCCAGCCTTGGACTGTATCTCGAAAAATCTTGGACTGTACCTCGAAAAAGTTTTGACCTGTACCTCGCAAAAGTCTTGGTCTGTGTCTCGAAAGATTCTTGGTCTGTATCTCGTCAAATCCGCGTCAGAGCCTAAATAAAGTCCCGATCGGAGGATAAACCGGAGCCTCACCCCAAAGGCTCATTCTCCCTTATACAAACTCGATCAGGTCGTTTTGCCCCAAAAGCAACAGGGAAGATGGACAATAGAATGGGAAATAAGCGGTAAGGTGTGCGCTGTCTTTGCAGATTTGGCTAAATTTGTAAGAGGAAAGGAATCTCCCAAGCAAAAGAAGTTATGACCAAGCTGAGTGTAAACGTAAATAAGGTAGCAACGCTGCGCAACGCCAGGGGACACAATAACCCTGACGTGGTAAAAACGGCACTCGATCTCGAAAGATTCGGAGCGCAAGGCATCACCGTCCATCCACGTCCGGACGGAAGACACATCAAGTACAAGGATGTTTACGACCTGAAGTCGGTCATTTCCACCGAGTTCAACATAGAAGGGTACCCGAGCGAGGACTTCATCAAATTGGTTCTCGAAGTGAAGCCTGCCCAGGTCACCCTTGTACCCGATCCGCCGGGCGTACTCACCAGCAATGCGGGCTGGGTGGTCAGCGAGCACCGGGAGTTTTTGACCAAGGTCGTCGGGGACTTTAAGGACGCCGGGATCAGGGTCAGCATCTTCGTCGGCACCGAGCCACCGAACTTAGCCGACGCCAAGTCCGTAGGGACAGACCGCGTGGAGCTCTACACCGAGCCGTACGCGTCCGGGTACCGGGCGGACAGAAAAGCAGCAATCACGCCGTTTGTCGCAGCGGCAAAAGAAGCAAAAAGATTGGGACTCGGTCTCAACGCGGGACACGATCTCGACCTCGAAAACCTCCGCTATTTTCACGAAGAAATCCCGGAGCTTGACGAAGTCTCGATAGGACACGCGGTCATCTGCGACGCCCTGTATATGGGGTATGAAGAGACGATAAAAAGGTATCTTGACTGCCTGAAATAAAATTAAGGAGGGGATTCATTTAGACACAACGACATTTTAGACATGCACTTACTACAGATTGCGACCGACTCGCTCGCACAAACTATGCCTAACCTCTCTGAGGTATCGACCGCCGTAACGACCGACCCCGGTCTCTCCGTCTGGGATCTTGCGCTTAAGGGAGGATGGATTATGATCGTCCTCCTGCTCCTGAGCTTAGTGGCGGTCTACATCTTTGTCGAACGCTCTCTCCTCCTCAAGGCAATGAGCAAAAAAGACCCCTCTTTCCTCCAAAAAATAAGGGATTACATACGTGAGGGCAAGACACAGTCGGCACGCGACCTCTGCGAGGCACAAAATACGCCCGGTGCGCGTATGATAGCCAAAGGCATCGAACGCCTTGGGCGCCCCACGCAAGACATTATGACGGCCATCGAAAACGTCGGTAACATCGAAGTCGCCAAGCTTGAGAAAAATCTCCCCGCGCTCGCCACAGTGGCATCCGGGTCGCCGATGATCGGATTCCTCGGCACCGTTACCGGTATGATTACCGCGTTCTATGATATGGCTACAGCCGGCTCCAATGTGGACGTCACGCTCCTCTCGAGCGGCATATATGAGGCACTCGTTACGACGGTCGGAGGTCTTATCGTCGGAATCATCGCCCTCTTTATGTACAACCACCTCGTCGCACAAGTGGACAAAGTGGTCACCAAGTCCGAGACCGAAGCGCTCGAATTTATGGATCTCCTTAACGAACCGGTAAAGAGATGAAACTAAAACGCAAGAGCGGCGTCATGGAGAACTTCAGTATGGCTTCCATGACGGACGTCATCTTTCTCCTCCTCATCTTCTTTATGGTCACGAGCACGTTGGTCGTCCCGAGTGCGCTGAAAGTTACGTTGCCGCAGAGCAAAGAGCAGACTCAGGCCAAGCCCGTGACCCGTATCACACTCGACAAAGACCTAAGGTACTTCATCGGCGTGGGTAAAGAGAGCGATCGGGAAGTCCTCTTCGAGGAGATTGCTCCGATCTTAGCCTCGACGACGGCGCAGAACCCCGATATGTACGTCGCACTCTATGCCGACGAAAGCGTCCCCTACAAGGAAGTCGTGCGCGTACTTAATATCGCGGTGGAAAATAACTACAAGATGGTCTTGGCCACAAGACCACTGACCGGTAAAGCACAATAAAGCAGAAATGTCTCAAAGAGAAAGACTAAGACGCAAAGGTGTTGCGGTAGCGGCTTCGATTGCCGTCCATGCCGCACTCATCGTCTTGCTTCTATTCATCTTTATCCCGAAGGCGGTGCCTCAGGACGAAGACCTCGGAGGCATAATGGTCAACATCGGCGATATGATCGCCGTACAGGGCTCTATGAACCCCGAAGCGTACCTTCCGCTCGAAGAAATCGCGCCGCCCACACCCACCGAGGAAGCGGCTCCGGAAGAGCAACTTCTGACCCAAGAACATAGCGATGCGCCTGCCCTCCAGCCGCAACCTAAGAAGAAGCCTGTAGACGACGAAGCGCTTAGAAGAGCCGAGATCGTCCGCCAGGAGCAGATCAGGAAGAAGCGCGCCGAAGAGGAAGCCCGAAAGAGGCAGGAAGAAATCAAGAAGAACGTGAGCGGGGCATTTGGCAACGCCTCACGAACCAACGGATCGGGCGAAAGCGCTGATGGAGCAACGACGGGTAAAGAGGGATCGCCCGACGGCAACGTAGAGCGCGGCGGTGTCAACGTGGGCGTGGGAGGATTCGGCTCTTACAGCCTCTCGGGACGCAAGCTCGTGGGTGCGCTGCCCCGTCCCTCTTTCACGGCACAAGTGGAAGGCACCATTGTGGTGCAGATCACGGTCGACCCGTCCGGCAAGGTCATCAGCACCAACCTGGGTACCGGCACCACCATCTCGGACTATGCGATGCGCCAGAGTGCGATGAAAGCGGCCCGCAGCGCCCGTTTCACCGAGACAGACGGCATCAATAATCAAGTAGGAACCATCACCTACCGCTATCGCCTTAAATAACAAACTTCTCAAACGACTGAAAGCCATGAAGAAAGCTTATATCCTCATCGCAGACGGCTTCGAAGAAACCGAAGCCATCGGGACCTGGGACGCGCTTCGCAGAGGCGGCGTGGATGCCCGTTTTGTGACGATCAACAGCACCCCCGCGGTAGAAGGCGCCCACGGACTCCAGTTTACCGCAGATCACACTTTGTCCGAAGTCTCGAAGTCTTCGGAAAAGGTCGATGCCGTCGCCCTCCCCGGAGGCTTGGGCAATGCTGAGCGCCTCAAAGCTTCAAAAGAGGTCAGAGCCTATTTGCAAGCTTACTATGACGACCAAAAAATAGTCGGCGCCATGTGTGCTTCGCCTATGGTCCTTGGGGATATGGGACTCTTGGAGGGCAAAAAAGCGACCATCTACCCGGGTATGGAGGCGGAACTGAAAGGCGCAGAGCACCACGACGCAGAGGCTTACATTGACGGGAACGTCATCACCGGACGCGGTCCCGTCTACGGACTCGCTTTCGGCGTGGCTATTCTGTCCAAGATTGAAGGAGAGGAAAAGGCAAGGGAAGTAGCCTCCGATCTCCTCCTACACGAGAAGGGCGTGGAGACATTGCCCTTTCTGAAATAGACGCCCGAATTTCGGTCTGTACCTCGAGCGCGTCCGGGTCTGTACCTTTTGACCGTGAGACACGTACCGGGGAATATTTTTCGGTCTGTGCAAAAAAAGACGCACCTTCGCTTCCTCATTTGCACGTCAAACACAATCCATCCAAACGATATACCATAATGGCAGATTTGGCCAAACAAAGAGAGGCTCTGACCCTCTATAACACCCGCACCCGCACACTTGAAGTCTTTCGTCCCATCGCGGCTCCAAACGTAGGTCTCTACGTCTGCGGCCCCACGGTCTACGGGGATGCACACCTCGGACACGCGAGACCTGCGATTACTTTTGACCTACTCTTCCGTTACCTCACACACCTTGGTTACAAGGTGAGGTATGTGCGCAACATCACGGATGTGGGTCACCTCGAGCACGACGCCGACGACGGAGAGGACAAGATCGAAAAGAAAGCCCGTCTCGAACAAATAGAACCGATGGAAGTGGTGCAGCACTACCTCACGAGGTACCACAGGGATATGGATGCGCTTAATGTCCTTCCGCCCTCCATCGAGCCGATGGCCACAGGTCACATCATCGAGCAGATCGAGATGGTCGAGGAGATACTCAAGAGCGGATATGCCTACGAGTCCCAAGGTTCTATCTACTTTGACGTCGCCAAGTACAATAAAGACCACCATTACGGTGTCCTCTCCAACCGGGACATCGACGAGATGCTCTCCCGTACCCGATCTCTGGACGGGCAGGACGAGAAGCGGAACGCCCTCGACTTCGCGCTCTGGAAACATGCCAAGCCCGAGCACATTATGAAGTGGAGCAGTCCTTGGGGAAAAGGATTCCCGGGGTGGCACATTGAGTGCACGGCGATGGGGCGGAAATACTTAGGCACCTCTTTTGACATTCACGGCGGGGGTATGGACCTCGTTTTTCCCCACCACGAATGCGAAATCGCTCAAGCCGTGGCAGCCGAAGGTCACGAGATCGTGCACACTTGGATGCACAATAATATGATTACCATCAACGGTCAGAAGATGGGCAAATCACTGGGCAACTTCATCACCTTGGAGCAGTTTTTCTCCGGCGATCACCCTGCACTCGAAGAGGCTTACGACCCGATGACGATACGGTTCTTTATCCTCCAAGCCCACTACCGCTCCACGGTGGACTTCTCCAACGAAGCCCTAAAGTCCTCCCAAAAAGGTCTCGAACGGCTGCTTGATGCGTATGCGTCTTTGGAGAAAATCACGCCCGTTTCCGAAAGCACGGAGACCTTACCTCCGTTTGAAGAAAAGTGCTACGAAGCACTCAGTGAAGACCTCAATAGCGCGAAAGTCATCGCCGAACTCTTCGATGCAGCCCGCCTCATCAATACGGCGAAAAATGGCGACCTCAAGCTCACCGCAGACCAACTGTCCTCATTGAAAGAGCTGTTTGAGACTTTCCTCTTCGACATCCTCGGCATCCTCCCGAAAGGAGCCGCCGGAGCGTCCGGACACCGGGAAGCTTTCGACGGAGCTATGGAGCTTCTCCTCTCCCTTCGACAAGAGGCCAAGGCCAATAAGGACTGGGCTAAGAGCGACAAAATCAGGGACGAACTCACCCGCCTCGGCTTCGTCATCAAAGACACCAAGGAGGGCACCGAATGGAAGCTCGGCTAAAGAATGAATTTTAGATCTACCCCAAGGAGTGCCAAAGGTCATAAAGGGTGCCTTATGGCACTCCTTGCGTTTGTTTTGGTCGCGGGGACGGTGCTCGCCGTCAATTGGGACGTCTGGTTCGGGGACCTGTCTGAGGAGCCTTTTGTCCTCCCACCCAAGCCGGAACGCGTCTACCTCTTGCCCGGAGAGGATGGCGTGACCGAGCGCACGATTACGTGGGTGTCCGGAGACAGTCTCGGGCTGAGTCTGGAGGTTCGGGGAGCGAGGTACGGCCAATTTTTCCGCCGAACTCCAAAGGTCACGAAAGTGGCGACCGGAGGCGGAGTGACTTACGTGTACGGCATAAAGCTTTCCGGGCTTAGGGAGGAGGAACTCTTCTCGTACCGAATCAAAGACACTTCGAAGACGACCCTTTTCGAGTCCTCGTTCGTCATACGGTCCAAAGAGACACAGACCCTGCGTTTCGTCTACATCGGGGACATACAGGATCGGGAGCCGACCGGGACGGATGCCTTCATTCGGGAAGTCTCCGAAGCGATCCCCGAAGCAGACGCCTGGCTCTTTGGGGGCGATCAGATAGAGAGACCCCATAATAAGTTTTGGGCGCTCTTCTACCGGGATGTCTCTTCGGTCGCAGGGAAGATTCCCTTTATACCCGTAGCCGGCAATCACGAGTACCAGATGGGGCTCAATTTCGATCTCGATGACCGGTGGCCTTTTATCTTCGAGATGCCGGATAACGGACCTCGGACCCCGGAAGGCGCCTCCTACTTCGTAGACTATCCTTTCGCACGTATCGTTGTCCTCGACACGAACGTCTACGCATGGTTTTTCCCTCGAATGAACAGCTGGCTTAGGACGGTTCTCTCGGAGCGGAAAGACGACCCTTTTCTCATCGTAATGGGACACCACCCCATCTTCTCGGTCCGAAAGGGGCGTAATAATTACACCGTAGACTACGCCCTTCAGCCCCTGATGGAGGAGATGGGCGTGGACCTCTATCTCTCGGGGCACGACCACGCCTATTCCCGCAACGAACTCGGGGGCGTGGTTCACCTTGTGAGCAGCTCATCAGCGAAGACGTACCCGGTGGGCGATCCCGCCGAGCACCGTGTTTCGCGCAGCGGAGAGCGGTATTTCGTCAGTCTGGAAGTCAAGCGCGACACACTTGCTCTGCGCTCTTTCGTCCAAGGCGATGCCCTACCCTTTGATTCCATTTTCATCACTCATAAAGACAGACATACTAATCCATGAATCTCTCTCATCTCAAAAGGACGCTTTCGGCTCTTCTTGGTTGTGCCCTGCTCCTCGGTTGTCAGCCCAAAGAAACCAAAAGTACGGAGGCTGTGGACACTTCCGATGACGCAGCAGCCACGATCTCCGTCCTCACCTTCAACGTCCGCTACGACAATCCTGACGACGGAGCCAACGTGTGGGCAAATAGGCTTCCAAAAGTCAACGCTTTCCTCGACAGCATAGCGCCGGACGTGATCGGGGCTCAAGAAGTGCTGCACAACCAGCTCGAAGATCTCCTCGGCGCACACCCCGGCTACGAATTCTACGGCGTGGGGCGTGAAGACGGGCTCGAGAAGGGCGAGTACCAACCGCTACTATGGAAAAAAGACCGCTTCGAAGTCGTGGGCAAAGGACACTTCTGGCTCTCCGAGACGCCGGATAAGCCCTCTATGGGCTGGGATGCGGCCTGCGAAAGGACGACCGTCTGGGCGATATTGAAAGAGAAGACGACCGGAAGAGAACTGCTCTTTATGAACACCCATCTCGACCACATGGGACAGGTGGCTCGTGCCAACAGTGTCCGGATGATCAAAGAGAGGGCTCTGGAGCTTGCGGGAGACCGGGAGATTGTCCTCACGGGAGACTTCAACGCCGATCCCTCTTCCGATGTGATCCTCGCCATGGAGGACAATGAAGGGCTTCCCCGTCCGATATTGGACAGCAGACAGTATGCCAAAGAAAAATCGGGTGCCGACTGGAGCTTCCACGACTTCGGACATCTTCCCGTGGCAGAGCGTCCATTGATTGATTACATCTTCGTCGGCTCGGACGGAACGGACATCTTGACGAATGCCGTCCTTAACGAGGACGACAGCGACGCGAACCACCTTTACCTCTCCGACCACGCTCCCGTGCTGGTCAAAATAGCGCTCTAATAAGGGGAGCGGTTTCCCGAAACCACCAAACGCTCGCGTCCATAACGGCGCGGGCGTTTTTTATTGGAGACAAGACAAGTGAAAACGGTCTTTTCCCGAATTGGGGAAAAGACCGTTTTCAAGTCCACAAAACCTTAACTAACTAACTAAAAACTCTAAACTCTAAACAAAAGAGTGCGCAGGATGAGATTCGAACTCACACACCCAAACGGGCACTACCCCCTCAAAGTAGCGCGTCTACCGATTCCGCCACCTGCGCATATACATAGGAGTCTCTCGTCTTACTTCTGCTTGGGACTTAGAAAAGTGCCCGGGACAGGAATCGAACCTGCACGACATTGCTGTCACTAGTACCTGAAACTAGCGCGTCTACCAATTCCGCCACCCGGGCTCGTGTTCCTTGCCAGTCGGAAGTAAGATTTACTCCTCTATGAGTTTCCGGAGACCTTTTCTCCCGAGTTCTTACGTTAAAGAGTTACCTCTTGTTTTGTGAGTGCAAAGTTACACACAAAATTTCATTCTGCCAAACCTTTCCCCAAAAAAATTTTACTCCGCCATCTTAACCCCGTGGGGGCGTTTCGTCGCTCCATTTTGGTACAGACCGAAAAAGGAAAAAGGTACAGACCGAGAGAAGAGCGAGGTACAGGCCGAGAGAAGAGCGAGATACAGACCGAAAATCCGGCGGCACCCCTATGCTACAGCTCGACGACCGTGATGCCTGCGCCGCCGAAGTCCACGTGTTCGTCCCGATACGCCCTCACTCTCGGGTTACTCTCGAGTAGCTGACGAATCGCTGCGCGCAGCGCTCCGGTACCGGTGCCGTGGAGGATGCGCACCGGGCTGAAGCCGAAGCGGCCTGCGTCATCAAGGTAGTGGGTGACCGTCTGGAGCGCCTCGTCCACCCTCATACCGCGGACATCAAGTTGGGGCTTAAAATTGAGCTTATGCTCGTCGGTCTGGGCTTCTATGACTCGGTTTGCCGCCGTGCGGACTTCGGTGGCTTTTTCCGACGTGCGGGAGAGCTTCTCCATCGGGAACCACATCGTGAGTGCGCCCATTATCACTTGGGCTTTTTTGCCCTCCACGGCCACAACTTCGCCCACTGCATTGCCGCTCTCGAGCTTCACCTTGTCTCCCGGTTCGAGCGGACGGATGTCCCGCACCCGCTCTTCTTCTTTGGGTCTCCGGGGTTCCTTCTTTTGCTCCAGTCGGGTACGTTTCTTTTGGAGCCTTTCACGGGCTTTTTGGGTCTCTTCCTTATCGGCGGCATGGGTCTTGATGTCGCGGATGGTTTTCTCCACGGCGGCGTTGGCAGAGGAGACGATGTCGAGGGCTTGGGAGTGGGCTTTGCTGATGATCTCGTCCCGTTTGTCCTGTATCTTGGAGAGGCGCTCGTCGAGCTTACTCTTTTTCTCTTCCAGTTCCCGCTCGAGTCTTTTGATCTCACCGCGCTTGGACGCCCAGTAAGCTTTGTCCCTCATAATGTCCTGGAGGTACTTGTCCTGTGCCATATAGTCTTCGCCGACGAGACCGGAGGCATAGTCGAGGATTTCGCCCGGCAGACCGATAGAGCGGGCTATTTCTATGGCAAAAGAAGAACCGGGCTGCCCGATGTACAGCTGATAGAGAGGTTTGATTTTCTGCCTGTCAAAGAGCATCGCGCCATTGATGACGCCGTCGTGGGTCTCGGAGTAGTCTTTGAGGTTGCCGTAGTGGGTGGTGATGACGCCGTAAGTACCCGACCGGCGGAAATTATCGAGCAAGGCCTCGGCGATGGCGCCACCTATGGCCGGCTCGGTCCCGCCTCCGAACTCGTCGATCAAAACAAGTGTACGGTCCGTGACGTTTCGGACGAAGTGTTTCATATTCCGGAGATGGGAGGAATAGGTACTCAGGTCGTCCTCCAGGGACTGTTGGTCGCCTATGTCGAGCAGGATTTGGTCAAAGAGGGCGCAGACGCTGTGACTCTGCATCGGTACGGCGAGACCGCACTGAAGCATATACTGCAGCAGACCCACGGTCTTCAGCGTTGCCGACTTGCCGCCGGCGTTGGGACCAGAGATGACGAGGATGCGGTTTTCGGGCGAGAGCTTGATGTCGAGCGGTACGAGGGCTTTGCCCTGCTCCGAGAGATGCCTTTCGAGGATGGGGTGACGGGCTTTCCACCACTCTATGGCTCCCGTCCCCGCAGATAGGGTCGGGATCAGTGCGTCTTCGGAGGCAGCCAAGAGCGCCTTGGCGTGCAGGAGGTCAAGTCTGCCGAGTGCCACGGTGTCGCCACGGAGGACTTTGAGGAAAGGACGTATCCTCTCAGCCGCCTGCCTCAGCAGTCGGTTAATCTCTCTCTGTTCCTCATTCTTAGTCTCGCGGATGCGGTTATTGAGGGCGACGACCTTCTCCGGCTCCATAAAGAGGGTACGACCGGAGGCACTCTCTTCGTGTACGATGCCGCCGATGTTGCGCTTGGCTGACGGAATGACGGGCAGAAGGAGGCGTCCGTCGCGCATAGTGGGGGAAGCGTCCTTTTCCACCCACCCTTGGTTACGGGCTTCGACGAGGATGCGCTGAAGGGTCTGCCCGATCGACCCCTCGAGACATCTCAACTCGGACCGGATCTCGCGCAAAGTTTCCGATGCGGTGTCCTTTATCTCGCCGTCGTCACCTATGAGGGTGTCCAAAAGTCTGCGGATGGTAGGGAGGCTGTCCATCCCGTCGATGATTTTGGAGAGCAGGGGCATCTCTTCGGGTAGCGGGAGACCTTGGAGAGCAGCGGTGATCCCGAGGAGTTTTTTCACCGCCAGAGCCCCATCCAAGGAAAGGGTGCTTCCCTGAGGGGCAAGACCTTTGATATGCTCCCGTATGGGCGGGAATGCGAAAGACGGCAGATCCACACTGCCCCTCAGCCTCATCATCTCCCCGAGCATATCGAGCTCGGACTTCAATGCCCGGGACGGCGGCATAAAGGTGACCCGCTCCGCGAAGTACCTGCCGACCTCGTTTTCGCAAAAAGCCTCGAGCTCCGCCCTTATGGACGTAAAGTCGAGCCTCTCTTCGATGTCGGGAGGAAAATTGGACTTATCGGAGTCCGTATGCGGCGTGAGCCTGCCTTTGGTCATAGGTGCGATCGCTGTTGAAAATTTTGCACGTACCTACGAGAGGGCGTGGTAGGGTGCGAAAAAAGAGCGAGATACAGGCCGAAACTTTCGTCTCGGTCTGTACCCCGTGAGAGGTCAGAATAGGAAGCGGAATACGTCCATTATATTGGCGTAAAGCATCAGGGCAAGGAGGAAGAGCATCCCCGCGATCTGGATGCGGGTCTGCCACTTGATGGGTAGCGGCTTCCCCATCACCCACTCGACGAGGAGGAAGAGGATGTGACCGCCGTCGAGTCCCGGGATCGGCAGGAGGTTCATCACGGCAAGGATGACGGAGAGAAAAGCGGACATAATCCAGAAGGAGTGCCAATCCCACATCGGGGCAAATAGTGACCCGATCGTACCGAGACCGCCGAGCTTGGAAGCGCCCTCTTTCGTGGCGATGTACTTCAATTGTCCCACATAGCTTTTGAGCTGTTTGACAGCCTCCCGGATGCCCGCGGGGAAGCTCTCGAAGAATCCGTACGTCCGCGTCTCCATCCCGAAGACTTCCCCGGGCTGACGGAAGACGATACCCAGTCCTTTTTCCTTGTCCGCCACGGTGTACCGCGTCACGACCTGTCCTTCCGCAGTCTGTACGGTGACAAGGACGGAGTCGCCCCGCGATGCCTGTATGGCGGGCAGTAGAGTGGCAAGTCCCTTGCCTTCCTTGCCGTCAAGGGCGAGGATGCGGTCCCCTCCCCGGAAGCCGTCCCTTTCGGCATTCGAACCGGGCAGGACTTCACCCACCACGGCGGGGACATTGAGGTACATAAAAGCAGAGTCCGTGGCGAGCGTGGCTTCCACCATATCCACCGGCACGGCGATGTCCACGTTGCCGCCATAGGGGCGCACGACAGTGAGCGTCTTGCCGTCCGCGATGGTTTGGATCATCATCGGGTCGTACTCCTCGAAGACTTTCCCGTCCACGGCATAAGGGCGGTCGCCATCCACCAGTCCCATGGCGTGTCCCACGCTGGTGTAAGAGAGATTGTCGCCGATGTTTTGCATCGGGATATGCGTCGTCCCCCACGTGTATGCCACAGCACCGTAGATCAGCATGGCGAGGACGAAGTTAAAGATCACGCCGCCTGCCATCACGAGTAGGCGCTGCCAGACCGGCTTGGAGCGAAATTCCCACGGCTTGGCTTCACTTGCTTCGCCTATGTCCGAGAGGGTTTCGTCCACCATCCCGTCTATCGCACAGTAACCGCCCAATGGGAGCCAACCGATGCCGTACTCCGTGTCGCTGTTTTTGGGCTTATAGCGAAAGAGGGCAAACCAGGGGGCAAAAAAGAGGTAGAACTTATTGACGCGGATCTTGAAGAGGCGCGCCATCGTGAAGTGTCCCAATTCGTGAATAAAAACCAGTATGGTGAGGGACAGCAGGAGCTGTCCTATACGGATGAGTATGTCCATCAGAGAGGGGTAAAAAGGTTAGTTCTTCGGAGACCAAGTGCGGGCTGCCTTGCGTGCCTCGTCGTCTATCGCCCGAAGCACTTCGAGCGACTTGGCATTCCGCACGGGAAGAGCGTCAAGGACAGAAGAAATGACACGGGGTATGTCGGTAAATCGTATCTCTTTGCCGAGGAAACGGGACACGGCCACTTCGTTGGCCGCGTTGAGGGCACAGGTCGCAGTACCCTCCTCTGCGAGCGCCCGGTAAGCGAGGTCGAGACAGGGGAAAAGGTCTCTCCTCGGCTTCTCGAACGTAAGAGTAGCCAAGTCTTCCACTTCGGGCAAAGCCACGCCCGTGGACAGTCTCTTCGGGAAAAGGAGGGCGTAAGCAATCGGGATGCGCATATCGGGCAGCCCGAGCTGTGCTTTTACGGATCCGTCTCCAAACCCCACCATAGAGTGGACGATGCTCTGCCGGTGTACGACGACCTCGATATTCTCGGGTGCGACATCGAAGAGGTAGTGTGCTTCGATCATCTCGAAGCCTTTATTCATCAGTGTGGCAGAGTCAATAGTGACCTTTTTGCCCATACTCCAAGTGGGGTGGCGGAGAGCCATCTCAGGGGTTACTTCCCGCAGCTCGGCTTCCGAGCAATCGGCGAAAGCCCCTCCGGAAGCGGTAAGGTAAATCTTCCGCACATCGCGTCCCTGCTCACCCTTGATGCACTGAAAGATCGCCGAGTGCTCCGAGTCCACGGGCAGGATGACAGCCGAGTGTTCACGAGCCAGGCTCCGGATCAATTTGCCCGCCACCACGAGGGTTTCCTTATTGGCGAGTGCGATCATTCGTCCGCTCTTTATGGCACTGATGGTCGGCTCAAGTCCGGCGAATCCCACCATCGCGGTCAAGACCATATCTGCATCATACTCGCCTGCGACAAGCGAGACCTCCTCGGATCCGCAGCGCACCTCCACAGAGGTATCGCTAAGCGCTTTCTTCAGGGGCTTATACTTGGTCTCGTCATTCACCACCACCACTTCTGGGCGAAACCGGCGAGCCTGCTTCTCAAGCAGTTCGATATTGCGGTCACAGACAAGAGCGTGGACGGCGAGTTCTTCCGGATGACGTGCGATGATGTCTAAAGCCTGCGTGCCTATCGAACCGGTACTCCCCAAGATGGTGATCCGTCTCTGATCCATTTGTGTAGTGTCTTATTTTGTTTGTCTTGGATGTGCTGTGAAAAACGTTTGCGGCTACAAATTTACCCAAAAGAGACCGAAGCAGCACCCTACCCCGGGAGGCGCCCCAAATAAGAGCGAACCGCTCCGCAGAGGAGACCCGTACCGAAAAGATGTCGAGACCCATACCGGGAGGAAATTTTTGCACAGACCCACGCCGGGTCGAGACACGTACCAAAAAAAATCAGCCACCTGTATTCCTAACGACTAACCACCAGGGGGGTGGGATTTTGGCGGGATGAAAGGTTTTGGGGAAATTTGTAGAGTGGGTGCTTCCCACCGAGAGGCTCCTTCCATATTGTTCGGCTTACACACATTCATCACAAGCATATTCAAGATGAAAAAAATCCTCCTGGTTCTCATCGCCGCTTTTTCGCTCGGCACAGCCGGTTGCGGCACCCTTGAGGCTCAAATCGCCCAAAACTCCGACACCTCCCTCGAAGTCTCCCGCGCCATACAGATCTTCCGGGACGTACTCACCGGCACCGCCGGTCTCTACGTCGACACCGTGGACGTAAGGGACATCACGACACTGGGCATCAATGCGATGCTCTCCAGACTCGACCCCTACACGAACTATATGCCGGAGGTGGAAAAAGAGGACTTCGACTTCATGACCACAGGAGAGTACGCCGGCATCGGCGCCTATATCCAACAAGTCGACTCCATCGTCTACGTCTCCTACCCGATGCCGGGATCGCCTGCGGAAAAAGCGGGCCTCCTCCCGGGTGACGCGTTCCTCGAAGTGGACGGCAAAGATATGGTTCCCTCCACAGCCGCCAAGATAAGTAACACGCTCAAAGGTCCCGTCGGCACCCAAGTGAAAGTAAGAATCAGACGAAACGGCGAGTCGGACACCCGCACATTCGTCATCACGAGAGGAAACGTAACGGTAGACCAGGTGGTTTATCGGGGCATCTTCGGTGACCGTATCGGGTTCATCCGGCTCAGTTCTTTCACCTCAAAGAGTGCGGACGACGTGCGCCGTGCATACCAAGAGATCACGAAAGACGGTCCCCTCAAAAGCCTCATCCTCGACCTCCGGAGCAACGGCGGAGGCGTACTCGACGGAGCCATCGACATACTCGGGATGTTTCTACCGAAAGGGACGGAAGTGCTGACGACGAAGGGCAAACTGCCTCAGACGACCCAGAGCTACAAGACGACGAGAGAGCCCATTTCCACTACGCTGCCCCTTGCCGTACTCATCAACGGAGGCAGCGCCTCGGCGAGCGAGATCCTCAGCGGCACCCTCCAAGACCTTGACCGCGCCGTCCTCGTAGGCTCGAAGAGTTTCGGGAAAGGACTTGTCCAGACGACCCGCCCCGTCTCCTACGACGGGCTCCTCAAAGTCACCATCTCACGCTACTACATCCCCAGCGGACGCTCGATCCAGCAATTGGACTACAGTCACCGCAATCCCGACGGCTCCGTGGGCGCCGTACCCGACAGCCTCACGAAAGTGTACTATACCAAAAACGGCCGCCCGGTACGCGACGGAGGCGGGATCCGTCCCGACCGTGAAGTAAAGGACGAAGTACTCTCCGCGCCCGTTTACTCGATGCTCGGCGAGGGCGAGATCTTTATGTACGCCCGTCTTTTGGCCAAGGACAAACCCAAGCCCGCTTCCCTTAAGGAGATCAATATCACGGACGAGGAATTTGATGCCTTTCTGAAGTTTCTGGAAGACCGCAAGTTCGAGTACGGAAAGATGAGCCTCAAGGCACTGGAGCAGCTGAAAGAGCTTGCGGACTTTGAAGGCTACGAAGAGCGCAGCAAGGCAGCCTTTGAGGCGCTCCAAAAAGAACTGACCCCCGACCTCCGCAAAGACGTGCAGAAGGACAAAGAGCAGATTAAGAGTCTCCTCAGAGCCGCCCTTGCCGTGTATTACTTCGGGATGGAGGGGCAGTTTGCAGTGAACCTCGAGAGCGACCGCTCCATAGAAGAAGCCGTGCGCATTCTTTCCAACCCCGCAGAGTACAAGTCCATCCTATCCGGAGACAAGAAATGAGTAAGAGAAATGAAGGCGGAGGGCTTGTCTTCTCCACCAATAGGAGCTACTTCTCCGATCTTTTGAAAGAGACCCTCGGAGCGGTCGAGACTTTGGCTCCCGAGGACCAAAAGCTCGTAGTGCGGAGGGACGCCGTCCGCAGGAAAGGCAAAGTCGTCACTCTGATAGAGGGGTTTGAGGGCAAGGACTCAGACCTTCAGGAGTTGGGGAAACGGCTTAAGCAGGCTCTCGGTACGGGCGGTAGCGCCAAAGAGGGCGAAATCATCATCCAAGGCGATCTGGTCGACCAAGTGGGATCACTCCTCATCGAATGGGACTACCGTAAGACGAAAATCCGGAGATGAATGACGCCTTAGACAACCTCATCGTATACCAAGCGTCGGCAGGATCGGGCAAGACCTACCGCCTGACCTTGGAGTACCTCACCCTTCTTTTTGAAGGGATGAGGGACGAGAATACGGTCAAGTACAACGCCATCCTCGTAGTCACGTTTACGAATAAAGCGACTGTCGAGCTTCGGGAACGTATCCTCGGAAAACTCTACGACCTGACCCGCGGCACGAGCGATATGGAGCGTCCCCTCCTTGCCGCACTGTGGGGCGAAGGCGCCGTGACGGATCTCGGGAAGAAAAAGACCCTCAGAGACTACGCCTCGGGCGCCCTCCTCGCGACACTTGAGGACTACACCTACTTCAGGGTGCAGACCATAGACTCTTTCTTCCAAGAAGTCGTGCGGAGCTTCGTCCTCGAAATAGACCGGCTGCACTCCGGCTTCGAAGTGGAAATCGACAAAAACACCGTCGTGGCGCTCTCCTTGGACGAGATGCTTCGGGAAATGAGCGGCACATCCGACGACCGGCAGCTCGAAGACGCCCTCAAGACCCTCTACGATGCCCACGCAGAGGAAGACGAAAGAGTGAAGCTTCAGAAAGACCTGGCAAAAATAATGTCGGACTTCATCGAAGACCCCCTCAGCCCCGATGTGATGCGGGAGGCCCGGGCGTACCTCGACCACGCTATGGTATCGGAAGCGGCACAGCATTTGGACGACATCCGCAGAGCCATAGAAGAGCATATACTATCGGTTCGCAAGGACGCGTTCGACTTCTTCCTTTGGCTCGAAGAAGGACCTTACGCCTTCCTGATTGAAGAAAGTTTACGACAGTCATTGCTGAGTCAGTACGAGATAATCAAGCAGTCAGAGCAAGATTTCCTCAAAGGTTGGCTTAAAGGAAAAAATGAAATCCTTAGGGGTGCCGCAAAAAAATGGGAGGAGAAAGATAGAGACCCACGCTCATTCTTCACTAAAGATCAACAGAAGAAATACGAGACAGAGATCGGAGCGATAAGCGGGCCGCTTAGGGAGACAATAGACGAGCTCACCTCGGTAGCAAAAGACGACAAACTCCGTCGCCACTACATATCTGCCTTGGTGATGGGCAAGTATCTGAGATGGATCCCTGTCCTCGTCAAGTTCCGCGAAAAAATCGACGACTTCCAGAGTGAGAACGGCATCGTGCTCATCAGCGAAGTAAACGAGCTCCTTGCCGACATCATCAAAGGAACGGACACGCCCTTCATTTACGACAAGGTCGGCACCCGCATCGAGCACTACCTCATCGACGAGTTCCAAGATACCAACGCCACGCAGTGGACCAATTTCCTGCCCCTCTTGGTCGAGTCTCTTGCAAACGGGCATCGAAATTACATTGTCGGCGACGTCAAGCAAAGCATCTACCGCTTCCGAGGCGGGGACAGCGAATTGCTCGGTGAAAAATTGCCTGCTGCCAAGGGTCCCGAAAACATCGAGAAGCTCGACAAAAACTACCGCAGCCTCAAGGTCATCGTCGACTTCAACAACGCTTTTTTCTCCGGCATCTACGACTTTGACGCGTTCATTGATGAGGAAAACAGAGACGAAAATGGCGAGCTGAAGGAGGAGATTTACCCCGAGGAAGTCAAAAAGCTCGGCTTCAACCTGTCCCATAAAGCGATCTACGAGCCGGACAATGTCTGCCAATACCAGCCCGAAGGCAGCACCAAGAGCGGAGGATTCGTCTCTGTAAGAAACAAAGATTTCGGGCAGGAGGATCTGAAAGAACTCATCACACGCCTCATCGGGGACGGCTATAAGCCCGGCGACATCGCCATACTCGTACGGAAGAATAAAGAAGCCGCACAGATAGCCGATCTGCTCAACCGCATCTCGAGCGAAGTCGGGGAGGCAGAGAGGGACAAGTTTCGCTTCATCTCCAGCTCCGCGCTTCTCATCGGGAATGCGTTTACGGTACAGTTTCTCACGTCCTTTCTGCACTTCCTGGCCAATCCTGCCGTCCGCTCCGCCGAGGATCTCTTCGAGGTAACACTTTTCAATCTTGTCCCCTACACCGAGGAGGAACCTCCGGAGCGAAAAAACGAGCTTTGTACGGAGTTGCGTGAGCAGCTCGTCACGCTCAGTTTGGCCGGTCTCTCTCTGTACGAATTGGTGAACGCCTCGATAGAAGTCATCTCGACCGTCAGACCCATCCCGACGGAGGAGATGGTCTACGTGAATGCGTTCCTGGACAAACTATTCGACTTCGCCGGCAGGTACCCGTCCACATACGGTCGGTTTGACGAATGGTGGCAGTCCCAAAAAGACAACCTCTACATCGAGATGAGCACTTCCTCCGTGAACGCCCTCCGGCTCCACACGATTCATACCGTGAAAGGGCTGGAGTTCCCTGTCGTAATCCTCCCGTATGCGGACTGGAACATCGTCCCCACCGCTTCCGGCAAAGAGCGCACCAAGCTCTACGACATCCTGCGGGATGCCGAAGACGAGAGAAAGGATGAGGTTCGGACTCTTCCCGTACAGGACTCAGAGCGCCTCGCCTACCCGTCCGCTCCGGACTACTTTTACTTCCACAGCGCTCCGACGAGAAAGAACGCCAATTCGATCTTTCTCAAGCCGCTCTCCGAAGAACTTGAAGCCGCGTATATGGACAGCCTCAATCTCCTCTACGTGGCGTTCACCCGTCCCTCCGAGCGGCTGTATGTGTACGTGGGCAAAGCTGCGAAAGACGAGGAAAAAGGGGAAGAGTCGGAAGGACAAAAGCAAAAGAAGAAAGCTGACAAGCCAAAAAAACTCGTCGGCACGGGGCGCATCATCGCAGCCGGCTTACGCCGCTTTGCGGGTTTCGACATCTGCAAGGAAGACCTGCCGTACCTGTTGGGCGAAGAGCAGCCTGCCGCGGCCTCCGAAGAGGGGCGGGAAGACGAACTCATCTCTGTCCTCTCCGCCACCCCGAAGTACGACGGTCTCATGATGCGCAAAAAGCGCTTCACCTCCTCCCACATCGAACGCGGAGAGGAGCTGCACGCACTTATGGAGCGGGTCGATACTCCGGAGGACTTCGACAGGGCTCTCGGGGAGAGAAAAGAGGAGTTTGAAGCCGAAAGCCGAGCCTTTAAGGCTTCGGTCTCAGTCCCCGACACGCCTGCCCATTTCTTCTTTACGCCACAAGACGGCTGGATCACGCTCAAAGAGCACTCGATGTACTCGCCCGAAGCCGGACGCACCCTGCGCACGGATCGCCTGATGCTCAATCCCGCCACCCGCACAGCCCTCGTCCTCGACTATAAGTTTGGAGCAGAGGAAGCCGCCCATTCGCGTCAAATCGGGCTTTACTTGGGGAGCCTTCGCCGTATGGGCTATCACGCGCGGGGCTTCCTGTGGTACCATTTCACCAAAATGACAGAAGTGACCGAATAATGTCAGACAAACCTATCCTTTTGGGGCGAACTCCGGACGAACTGACGGAGCTTGTCCTCGATCTCGGGGAACCGAAATACCGTGCCAAGCAGCTCACCGAATGGCTCTACCCGAAACGCGCCTCTTCGTTTGAGGAAATGACCAACCTCCCGAAAGCGTTTCGAGACAAACTGGACGAAAAATTCCGCATCGGACGCTCCGAAAAAATCGCCGGACAAACCTCGGTCGACGGTACCGAGAAGTACCTTTACCGTCCCATCCTTGAGGACGAACTCTTTTTCGAGACCGTATACATCCCGGAGGAAGACAGAGCCACGCTCTGTGTCTCCTCCCAAGTCGGGTGTAAGATGAATTGCCTCTTCTGCGCCACGGGTAAGATGGGGTTCCTCTCCCAGCTCACCCCCGCCGATGTCCTCAATCAGATTCTCTCAGCCCCACACTTCGACCGTCTCACCAATATCGTCTTTATGGGCATGGGAGAGCCGCTCGACAATTACGACACGGTAGCCCGCACCATAGAGATCCTGACCGCCCCGTGGGGGCTGGCGTGGAGTCCCAAGCGGATCACCGTCAGCACCGTAGGACCGAAGAAGGGGCTTCTGAAGTTCCTTCGCGAACAGTCTGCCCATCTTGCCGTCAGCATCCACAACGCCATCCCCCGCGAGCGTCTCGCCTTGATGCCCGTGGAAAAAGCCTTCCCCATAAAAGAGGTCATCGACAATCTCAAAGGCACCGATTTCTCCGGTCAGAGGAGACTGTCCTTCGAGTACATCGTCTTTGGCGGTCTGAATGACACCAAAGTCCACGCGGATGCCCTCCTCAGGCTGCTCTCGCCACTCGATGCCCGCGTGAACCTCATCCGGTACCACGCCATTCCGGGAGTGGATCTGCCCTCCTCCCGCCCTGATCAGGTCGACCGGTTCGCCGAATACCTCACCGCGCACGGTCTCCGCACGACAGTGAGACGATCACGGGGTGAAGACATCTCGGCAGCGTGCGGTATGCTGGCCACAGAAGAGCGAAAATCCCGTACAGACCAAAAATAATTTTTCTGCCCGTACCCGGACAAAAAACCTCACGGACATAGAAACGCTTCCCGGCCTGTACCAAACTTACCTGCCGCACTAAATGAAAGAAAGCAAAGACCTGACCCGCGGTCCCATCGCATCCGCCATCGTCCGCCTCGCGCTTCCCATCCTCGGCACCTCGTTCGTGATGATGATGTACAGCTTCGTGGATATGGCATGGCTCGGTCGCTTAGGATCCGAAGAAGTGGCGGCTACGAGTGCAGCATCCGTTTTCATTTGGCTCGCCAATTCGATTTCCCTTTTTAACAAAGTGGGCGCCGAGACCACGGTAGGCTATTCCTTGGGACAGAAAGACGGCGACGCGGCCAGGAGATACGCGACACATACGGTCACACTTGCCATCCTGATGGGGGTATCTGTGATGGCGGTGTATTGGCTGACCGCCCCTAACCTAATCGGGTTCTACAAGATGGCTCCCGAAATATCGGGCTACGGAGTCTCCTACCTCCGCATCGCTGCTTTCGGGGTGCCGCTCATCTTCCTCGGTATGGCACTCACGGGGGTATACAACGCCACGGGACACTCGGATGTCCCATTTATGATGACGACAATCGGTGTGGTACTCAATATCGTCCTGGACCCGATATTCATCTTTGTCCTCGACCTCGGTGTCGCAGGTGCCGCGTATGCCACGCTTTTGTCGCAAATAACGGGCATCGGGCTTCTCGTCGCCAAGATGAATAAAGACCGGCTGCTGGGAGGATTTCGCTACTTGACACTGAAATTGGAGCGCAAAAAGACCCTCCTGCTCTTCAAGATCGGAGGGGCGGTCGCGCTGATGAATGCCCTCTTTTCCCTCATCAACCTCTCGCTCGGTCGCTTCGCCTCCTTGGCCGGCGGACACATCGGCGTAACTGCCATGAGCATCGGCGGACAGCTGGAGGGGGTAAGTTTTCACACGGCAGAAGGGTTTTCGACGGCTCTCGGTGCATTTGTCGCCCAAAACTACGGCGCCGGCAAAAGCGAACGCATCCGGAGTGGACTTCGATTTGCGGTCACCTTTTCGGTCATCGTCGGCTTGATGGTGACGGCGCTATTCTACTTCTGCGGCACGGGGATATTCGCCCTCATCGTCCCCGATCCGATAGCGGCGGCAGAGGGCGGCAGGTACCTCCGCATCAATTCGTTTGCCGAAGTCTTTATGATGCTCGAGATTACTTTCCAAGGGTTCTTTTACGGTCTCCAACGCTCCATTCCGCCCTCCGTCATCAGCATCACGGGCAACCTGCTCCGCATCCCTGCAGCCTGGCTTTTCCTAAGGTGGGTGCCGGGGCTCTCCACTCTCTGGATGGTGATTATGGTCTCCTCTGTCCTCAAAGGCATCGCTTCACTGCTGTATTACCTCTATTCGCGAGACAAAAGTTTATTTTCCGCCTCATCAGCCGGCATTGATAATTAAAATCCGCGCATATCCGGGGATTTAATACAAAAAACCATAAAGTCCGGCGTATTGGACGGAAGTTTTTCCGCAATATAGAAAGAAATAGGTATCTTGCAACCTGAAAGAAACAATCCGAAGTGGCTTTTACCGGGTGCTTGCTTTGCTTTTTTCTTGACATCTTCCCGCAGGGCGAATGGGATTGCTCCCATAGAGAGCATCTCGCAGTAGCGGGTTGGGGAGTCGGATCGAAGGAGTAAAGACAAGGGTTTTGGCAGTGTTCGCCGAGAGAATCGGTTCTTTCAAAAAAAGAAGCAGACGTGCAGCGGCACGCTGAAGCCTGTAAGCAGGCAGGGTTAGGATTTATGGGTGTTTCATCCCGGAACCAAAGCGTGCAAAACAGCCGAGACCGGGGGATTGATTCGTTTAGCCTGACCTGAGAAGTATTCTATGATCTATATCCATCAAAAACATCTTTCTGACGAAACAAATGCACGCATCTCGTACTCTGCGGTCGTCTCTGATGTGTTTGGGCTTATTTTTCGTTACCCCCCTATTCGGCTTTTCGCAGGTGCAGGCGCAGGTTGCGAAAACGGGAAATAAACCTTCAACCCTCTTACTCGGAGATTCCGCCACTGTCGGTGAGCCCAAAGACGCCGTACCCGACATTTCACTGCTTTTTGCCAAGAACCTATCCTCCGCGGACAAGAAGCAAATTCAGGATTACGCTTCGGCGATGAATGAATCCGTCGGCTACAGTTCTAATTCACTCGAAGACTTGATGAACCCCGCCGCCGATCTCTATGGCGAGGACTCTTGGACCTCCCACGTAGACCCTTTTGCCGGTCGTCGTGTCTCGGTTCCGAACAACTACTCCATCAACGTCAAAAACTTTACCTACCCGCTCGACGGCATCCGTCGTGTCAACAGCCGCTACGGTTACCGCTCACGCTTCGGGCGTATGCACTACGGTCTCGACCTACAGCTCCACGTGGGCGACACCGTCCGCAGCTGCTTTGACGGCAAAGTGCGCATCGTGGATTACGACAGAGGGGGCTACGGTAAGTATGTGGTGGTTCGCCACCCCAATGGTCTTGAGACCGTGTACGGACATATGTCCCGTCAGCTCGTAAAGGAGGGTGATGTCATCCGATCGGGAGACCCCGTCGGTCTCGGAGGCAATACCGGTAGATCCACCGGGCCTCACCTTCACCTCGAGACACGCTTCCTCGGCATCGCCATCAATCCCGCCAACATCATAGACTTCGGCACCGGCATACCCGTGCGTGAAAACTATGTCTTCAATAACCGCACCTACAAACGTAGCGCCCGACAATCCGACTACGTAGCGAGCGACCACCGCTCAAGCACGCCCGCCGGCTCCACAGTCAAAGTGGTGAAAGTGCGTCGCGGAGACACCCTCAGCAAGATTGCCAAGAAAAACGGCGTCTCTATTTCTCAGATCTGCAAACTGAACGGCATCAGCGCCAAAAAGAAACTGAGAGTAGGCACCAGCCTCAGGATTAGCGGGTGAATAGTCGCCCTACCTCATAAGCGGCAAAAGAATTGCCTCTACCAAAAAAGAGATGTCCCCCTATACCGGAGGACATCTCTTTTAGGGCTAAAGTGTCAAGCGGGTTTAATCCCGGAGTGTCAGTCAGACCGACATAGCCGCAGCCCTTATCCGACACGCCACGCGCGCCTCTTACCCGCACTCTTTACCGGAAATCCCTCAAGTTGCTCTGAAGTCGTTTGCGGGCAAAAAAGATACGACTCTTCACCGTGCCGATGGGCAGGTCGAGTGCCTCGGCGATCTCTTTGTACTTATAGCCCGAGACGTACATAGAGAAGGGGAGCTTATATTCATCCGTGAGGCTGCTAATCGCGGCATTGATCTCCTTGAGCGACATCTCTTGATCCGGAGAGGGCAGCCCCTCCATCTCGTCCACCGTCCCCACATAAGACAAGTCCGCATTCGTGTCGAAGATGTTGCGGGTGCGCACCGTACGGTGGTAATCGTTGATGAAGAGGTTCCGCATCACGGTAAAGACCCACCCCTTGAAGTTGGTATCATCGCGATATTTCTCTTTATTCACGAGCACCTTCAGGGTCGTATCCTGCATCAAGTCCTCAGCTTTGGTCTGATCCGCCGTAAGCGAAAGCGCAAAACTGTACATATTTTCCTGCAGACCCAGAAGTTCTTTTTCGAAGGGGTCCGTGCTCAGCGGACTGGTTGTGGGGAAATGTGTCATAAATATCTAAACAGCTTGGGGCTCTTTAACCCTCGTTGTAGTCAAAATTGGTATAAAGTCCGGAAGCGTCATATTTTCGTAATATTGCGAGAACATACACCTTCCTACTCTTCAAATATACAAATAAAGTGCCACTCCACCTAATCGGCACTTTCCCCGCTCCGTACCTGTACCTCTTCCGCCATTTTGTCACACCGCCGCCACTCGGCGTCACGTCCGTCATCCCCGGTTCAATTGCACGTGCGCCATCTTACTGTCCCCACCCGGGACACGCGACTGGCGAACTCTCCGAGCAAGTCCGGGACAGAAATCCATTCTCGCCTTCTCTCCCTTTCCTCTTACACCTCTTCCACCCATAGAGAACGCACCAACTCGCGCTAACACCATGTATTCACGCCTCTTACAAGCCCCATAAGAGCTTCCCCACTGCCTCTATTCAGACCACACCGGATAAAAAATGGACTTTCGCCTCAAATAAATCTGATTTTTCTTGCCAAAAAATTTGGTGGAATGAATTTTCTTAGTATCTTTGCAAAGTCATTCAGAAACAAGAGTGACAAAGACATCACGGAGAGAGAAGAAAATTGGTCTGGTAGTTCAGCTGGTTAGAATGCCTGCCTGTCACGCAGGAGGTCACGGGTTCGAGTCCCGTCCAGACCGCAA
>JASBZK010000010.1 GCA_029983505.1 Porphyromonas sp. | reverse complement strand
TCCTTTTGCCCCCGCTTCGGGGCTTAAGCGCTGAGCAGTTCGATGAGCTTCATCACCGCGCCCGGTATGCCGTCGGGGTTCTTGCCGCCTGCCGTGGCAAAGCCGGGCTGACCGCCACCGCCGCCTTGGATAAGCTTGGCGGCTTCACGGACTATGGTGCCGGCGTTCATGCCTTTGGCTACGAGCGAATCGGAGAGCATCAGGGTAAGGGTGGCTTTGTCTCCGTCTTTGGAGGCAGCCACGAACGCGAAATCCTCTTCGGCGTGCCCGGCTTTGATGCCAAACGCGATGTCTTTGGCCATAGCGGCGGGGACGACACCCATAGGCGTGTGGTAGATGCGGACGCCGTTGGGGCGGACGTCTACGGTGTCAGGGAGTTTCTTGACCCAGTCGTTCTTTTCTTTCTCTTCGAAAGCGGCTACTTCTTTCTTCAAAGCCGCATTCTCTTCCTGCATCTTCTCGATGGCGGAGAGGGTACGGGCGGAGGGGAAGAGTTCGCGGATCTTTTGGAGCTCGTCCTGCAGAGCGTAGAGGTACTCTTCGGCACCGACGCCCGTCACGGCCGTGATGCGGCGGATGCCGGAAGCGATGGAGCTTTCGGAAATGATGCGGAACGTCCCGATCATCCCGGTGGAGGGAATATGCGTGCCGCCACAGAGCTCCACGGAGTCGCCGTAGCGGATGACGCGGACGTCCTCACCGTACTTCTCGCCAAAGAGCGCCATAGCGCCCATGGCTTTGGCCTTCTCTATGGGGACGTGGCGGTGTTCGTCGCGCGGGTAGTCTGCCCGGATCATCTCCGTGACGCGCTCTTCGACGCGGCGAATCTCTTCGTCCGTCATCTTGGAGAAATGAGAGAAGTCGAAGCGAAGCTCTTCGGGCGAGACGAAGGAGCCTTTTTGCTCCACGTGGGTGCCGAGGACTTCCCTAAGGGCTTCGTGCAGGAGGTGGGTGCCGGAGTGGTTGGCCTCTATACGGCGGCGGCGCTCGGTGTCAATCTCGGCGCGGAATGTCTGTGTGGGGTCGTCCGGCAGGCGGTCTATGATGGCGATGGGGAGGTTATTCTCGCGAATGGTGTCGAGAACGTTGATGACCTGCCCGTCTTCCAGACCGCGGAGGGTACCCGTGTCTCCCACCTGACCGCCCATCTCTGCGTAGAAAGGACTCTCGCCGAGTACGGCCTGGAGGTGTTTTTTCTTATTCTTGACGACTTCGCGGAACCGTAGGATCGTCGTGTCGCACTCTGTGAGGTCGTAGCCGACGAACTCGGTCTCGCCCTCGTGAATGCTTACCCAGTCGGTGGCGTCGGTCTTGGCGGCAGAGCGGGCGCGGTCCTTCTGTCCCTGCATCGCGTTTGCGAATCCGTCCAAGTCCGCACCCAGACCTTGCTCGGAGAGAATGAGCTCCGTGAGATCGGCGGGGAACCCGTACGTGTCATAGAGGAGGAAGACCGTCTCGCCTTCGAGGGTCGTCTTGCCTTCCCTCTTCAGCCGTTCGATGTGCCCCTCAAGGAGCTGTATCCCGGTCTCGAGAGTCCGTAGGAAAGACTGCTCTTCCTGCATCAAGACTTTCGAGATGATATCCTCCTGGGCTTTGAGCTCGGGGTAGTGTCCGCCCATATTTGCAGAGAGGGTGGGGAGGAGCTTGTACATAAAGGGCTCTTTCTGCCCGAGGAAGGTGTAGGCATAGCGGACCGCACGCCGGAGGATGCGGCGGATGACGTAGCCGGCCTTGGCGTTGGAGGGGAGCTGTCCGTCGGTGACGGAGAAAGCGATGGTGCGGACGTGGTCGGCGATGACGCGCATGGCGATGTCCGTCTCTTCTTTTTGCCCGTACGGAAGTCCCGTGAGGGCACTTATCTTATCGATCAGAGACTTGAAGACGTCCGTGTCGTAGTTACTCGTTACGCCTTGGAGTGCCATACAGAGTCTCTCGAGACCCATACCGGTGTCGATGACTTTATTGGGGAGGGGTTCGAGGTGACCGTCGGCGAGGCGGCTGAACTGCATAAAGACGAGGTTCCAGATCTCGATGACCTGGGGGTGGTCGTGGTTGACGAGGTCTCTGCCGCTCACCTTGGCGCGCTCAGCGTCCGAGCGGAGGTCGATATGGATCTCTGAGCAGGGACCGCAAGGACCGGTCTCGCCCATCTCCCAAAAGTTGTCGTGCTTATTGCCGTCGATGATGCGGTCGGAGGGCAAAACTTTTGCCCAAATATCGTACGCCTCTTTGTCGCGCTCCAGACCTTCGTCCGGTGCGCCTTCGAAGATCGTCACGTAGAGGCGGTCTTTGGGGAGCTTGTAGACTTCGGTGAGCAGCTCCCACGCCCAAGGGATCATTTCGGCTTTGAAGTAGTCACCGAAAGACCAGTTCCCCAACATCTCGAACATCGTGTGGTGGTACGTGTCTTTGCCCACCTCTTCGAGGTCGTTGTGCTTGCCGCTCACGCGGAGGCACTTCTGGGAGTCGGCGACACGGGGGTACTTGATGGGGGCATTGCCGAGGATGATGTCCTTAAATTGGTTCATCCCTGCGTTCGTGAACATCAGCGTGGGGTCATCCTTGATGACCATCGGAGCCGAGGGAACTATGTGGTGCCCTTTGCCCTCGAAGAAATCGAGGTAGGCTTGACGTATTTCGTTTACCGTCATCATATCTGTGTGTAGAGAGTATGTGTTGCTTTTTTACAGACTACAAAAATACCAATTTTTCTCCGCACCCTGTAGCTCCGGCGAACGGGGTACGTACCGACGCAAAAACTTCGGTCTGTGTCTCTTCCCAAAAAGACACAGACCGAGGAGATGCGCTATGTCCGTACCAAATCGATTACTCCGCTCCCGTCTCTTTGGCGTAACGCTTGAGGAGGTCGTGAAGGCGGGCTTCGTCCCCCTTGGGGGCGATGAAGAGGATATCGTCCGTGTCGATGACGACGTAGTCTTTGAGACCGATGGCGATGGTCTTTTTCCCGGGACGGGTGGTGCGGATGATGGTATCCGGAGAGTCTTCTCTGAAGATGCAGTTGGCGTCTTTGAGCTCTATCCGATCTTCGAGGCGCTGGAGGCTGTTCCAGGTGCCGACGTCGTCCCAACCGAAGTCTCCGAGGACGCACGAGACGTTGTCCGCCTTCTCCATCACGCCGTAGTCGATGGAGATGGAGGGACTACCCACAAAGGCTTCGCGTACGCTCTCTGTGGCGCCTGCACGGTTGAAGTCCTTTATCTCCGCAAAGCGAACCGCCACTTCCGGGAGGTGCTTTTCGAGGGCGGCCACGATGGTGGAGGCCTTCCAGACGAACATCCCCGAGTTCCAGAGGTTGTTTCCGGACAGGAGCAGTTTCTTGGCCTCCTCATAGTCCGGCTTCTCCTTGAAGCGGCTCACTTTCCCGATGCCCTCCTTGTGGAGACGCTCAGGGTCGACTTCTATGTAGCCGTACCCCGTGGCGGGGTATGTGGGCTTGATGCCGATCGTAAGCAGTTCGTCGTGCGTGGCGGCGTACTCTATGGCTTGGTTGAGGGTCTCAGTGAACCGCTTCTCGTCTCCTATGTAGTGGTCGGACGGGGTGATGACCATAACCGCTTCGGGGTCGATGGCAAAGACTTTGTATGCTGCGTAGGCGATGGCGGGCGCGGTATTGCGCCGCACGGGCTCCGTAAGGACTTGGGCGGGGGAGAGAGCCGGGACGAGACGCAGGGTTTGCTCCTCAAACTTCTCGCCCGTCATCACGAGGAAATGGTCGAAAGGTACGACACCTTCAAAGCGGTCGCACGTCTCTTCGAGCATCGTCTTGCCGGAGCCGAGGATGTCGAGAAATTGCTTGGGCTTCTCCGATCGGCTGATGGGCCAGAAGCGCGAGCCTATGCCGCCCGCCATAATGACGCAGTAGGCGGCGGGATTGTGTATGAGCGTACTTTTCATTTCTTTTTGCCGTTAGAGTCCTCCGAGTCGTACAGAGCCTTGCTGTCCCTAAGGATGGCGGGACGCGTCCACACATCCGGTATCAGTCTCCAGGAGGAGATGATGCGGGGCTCGTAGGGGTTATGGGCGGAGAGGAAATCGCCGACGAAGCGCCGCATATCCTTATACTCTGCCCGGACAAGTCTTCCCGGCAGGGAGTCCGCCGGGATGCCGGCTCCGGTCTCGGACGTGAGGAGCCCGCCTCCGCCGCTGCCCCGGTACGAGTTCAGGACGACGAGATAGTCCGAGTCCGGGCTGAATGCCCGTACGGTATCGGCTTTGATCACCGTCGATATGTGGACGCGCTCTCCGCGGGGGCGGGAGAGGTCGACGACATAACCGAGACCGGCTGCCGTGTCGAAGTTAAAGATCGGCTCCGCTAAGGGCAAATAGGCGCCCCCTCTCTTATTCTCGTCGATGATGAGCATAGGATCCGAGGCAGACGACATAGTGTGGAAATACCGTCCGTAGCTCTCTTCGAGATAATTCTTTATCTCGGAGCCTCGAAGCCGCATCAGATAGAGCATATTCTCGTAGCGGTAGAGCTTGAAGAGGTCTTTCCTCAATACCTTGCCTGCCGGCACGCTCACTTCGTCGCTTAAGGGTGCCGTCATGGAAACATCCGCCTCAGGGAATACGGCGAGCTGGGCCTGCTGGATGAGGTCGATGAATGTGTTGGGTCCGAAGAGCGCACCTCTGCTGTCGAGCGGTGCCGTAAGCTCACCCACGGGCTCGGAGACATACCGCTTGACGGCGTTGAGCTGAGGGGTGAAGTTTTGGACGAAAGAGGGGTCTGCGGTGTACTCCTCAAGGGCTAAGAGTTCGGGCTTGAGGGAGACGGCAGTGTGTCCGTCTTTGGTGTCGAATGTGACCGTGGCATGAGAGAGGAAGAGACCGCCACCGCCGGGATTGAGGAGGTAGGTCTTAGAGCCGTCTTCGTGGGGTACGGAGTCGACATTGGCGCGGTGGTCGTGACCGGAGAGGATGAGGTCGATCTCCGGCACGGCGCGAGCCAAGTCATAGCCGACATTTGCGGCGAGCGAATCGCTCTTCTCGTCGGGGTTGCCGCTGCCGGAGTGGATGAGGGCGATAAAGAGATCCGGCTTCTGCTCCAAAATCTCGGGGAGAAGCCTTTTTGCCGTCGCGATCTGATCCTCGAAATAGATGCCGCTGATGAGGTAGGGCGGCAGATTATGAACCAAAGACGGGGTCGTAAGTCCGAGGACGACTATTTTTCTGCCCCTTTTTTGGAAGACGGCATACGGCTTGAAATAGGGCGTATGGCTCACCGTGTCGCTTACAGCGTTGGCAGCAAGGAGGGGGAAGGAGGTCTCTCTGCCGAAGCGGTCGTACACGGAGTGTCCCGTCTCGAAGTCGTGGTTGCCGACCGTCATCGCGTCGTACTGCATAAAAGAGAGTACCTGAGCCGCGAAGTGCTTGGAGAGGGTGTCGACGTAGTTGTAGTAGTACACGGACGGATCCCCCTGTAGGAGGTCGCCGCCGTCGAGGAGGAGGACTTCGGAACCCGACCTCCGGTACGAGGTAACGACGGAAGAGACGCGCGAAAGACCGCCCGCTGCGTCTCCGCCATTGACGAGGTCTTCGGTGAGGATATTGCCGTGGATGTCGGAGGTGTGGAAGATCTCCAAAACCTCCGTCTCCGAGCTGCCTTTGTCCCGGCAACCGGAGACCAAGAGGGCGGAGAGAATGAGTATGGGGAAAAAGTGGCGAAATCTCATAAGTTTAAGCGTGCTGTGGGTACGTGAATCCGTTTTTCACGGGGTACGTACCAAAAAGATGTTCCCGGTACGTACGCGGGCGATGTCCGGGTCTGTGCAAAAACTTCTTCCCGGTACGTCCGAAATTACCTCAGGAGATCAAGCTCGGAGACGATGCGGTCGGCACCCAGGATTTGGTCGAGGACGAAGACCACATAGCGCACGTCGCAGATGATGCTCCTCTGGTAGTCGGGCAGGTAGATGAGGTCGCCGCCGACGCCTTCCCAGTTGCGGTCGAAGTTGAGTCCGACGAGGTGCCCTTCGCCGTTAATGACGGGAGAGCCGGAGTTGCCACCCGTGGTGTGGGTCGTGGCGATGAAGTCCACAGGCAGGCGTCCGTCAGGCATCGTGTAGCCTTTTTGCCAAGGTCCGGGAGCGAGCTTCTCGCGGACAATCTCGGGGAGGTCGTACTCATAATTGCCGGGGATGTACTTCTCGAGCACACCCGAGGCGGTGGTAAAAGGTCCGTAGTAGACGTCGTCACGGGGCGAGTACCCTTTTACTTGACCGAAAGTGTAGCGGAGTGTGAGGTTCGCGTCCGGCCACATCGTCTCCTCCCCGTACATCTTCATCAATCCCTCGACATAAATTTGCTTGAGGTCTCTGAGGATGGAGGTGTAGTGGTCGAGGGGTTTCTTCGTCTCCCCGAGCGCCGTCCTCACAGAGAGGGCGAGCTGCACGGCGGGGTCTTGGGTGTACGCCTCATAGGTCAGCCCTTTTTGGAGCGCGGACTTTAGGAGCGCACGGTCGCGGTAAAGGGTGCGGGCGAAAAGAAGCTCTGTGTACTGATCGGTGTCCGGTATGAGGTCAAAGATGCCGGAGCTCTTGTCCCGCTCTTTGAATGCCCTGATCATCGCTTTGGAGACATTGAGGTCCACGGAGGCGTTGTAGTCTTTGTTAAAGAAACGGTCGTACTTCTCCGAGAGCCATTTTTCGAGGAAAGCGGGGTCGGTTTTTGCTTTCAGTAGCTCCTCTTTGGTGAGCAAAGGGATGCCCGTGATTTCGACCCCGCGTTTGAGCCCTTCGTTCACGAGGTTGTAGGCGTATTTGTGGGGTGCTATCTCAGCCACTAACGCCGAGATCTTGTCCATTGCGGCTATGTAGTCGCTTTTGCCGTTCTTTAGAGCCCACTCTTTGAGCCGGTCCATCTCGGCCTGTTTCTGCCCCACGAAGTCTTTTTTCGCGATGGCCCAATTGGAGCCGACGGAGCGTTTGTGTGCGTTCTCGCTTGAGGCGTACTTGGCGGCGTACTGGATATTGACTTTCTCGTCCGCTTTCATAAGCGCAAGCATCTCGCTCTCACGGATCTCGCGCATCTCGATGATCACGGCGTTATCTGCGTCGCGGAAGAGCTCCACTTCAGGCGCGGTATAGAAGTGGCGTGTCGTCCCCGGGTGTCCCATAATCATCACGAAGTCGTTCTCCTTAAGACCGCGGAGGTCTACTTTGAAGTATTTCTTCGGTTTGAGGGGGACGTTATCTTTCGAGTACTTGGCGGGGGAGCCATCGGGTGCGGTGTAGATGCGGAAGACGCTGAAGTCGCCGCTGTGACGGGGCCAAGTCCAGTTGTCGGTGTCGGCACCGAACTTCCCGATGGCGGACTGAGGTGCCGCCACAAGCCGTATGTCCTCGTAGACGCGACGGACGAAGAGGTAAAACTTATTCCCCTCGAAAAATGGCAGGAGGTCGAGCCGAAGTCCTTTCGTCTCCTTGCCCCGCTCTTCCGCGTACCACGCTTTGGCGACTGCGGAGAGATAATCCTTGGAGAGCGTCTTCATCGGGTCGGTGTCTCCGTGTGCCCGGGTGTAACGCGCCACGAAGTCCGTGACGTCAATGACCTCTTCGGTGAAGATGACGTCCATCCCGGGGTTGGGCAGCTCATCCGCGAGCGTGGGTGCCACGAAGCCGTCTCTGAGGTAGTTGTGCTGGAGGGAGGAGTGGTTCTGAATCGCGTCATACCCGCAGTGGTGGTTCGTGAAAACGAGCCCTTGGTCGGAGACGACTTCGCCCGTACAGCCGCCGTCGAAGAGCACCACAGCCTGAGAGAGTGAGGGATTGGAGAGGTCGGGGGAGTATATTTCTTCCGGACTGAGCTTAAGCCCGAGCGATTGCATACGCTCGTAGTTTTGTTCTTTGAGAAGCGGCAGCATCCACATCCCTCCGTCGGCATATAGCGAGAAGGAGGAGAGAAGGAATGCAGCGACAAAACCGAGGGTAAGAATGCTTTTTCGTGTGGTCTTTCCGTTCATGGCGAAAGGGGTTATTTTTTTTGCTCAAGAGGTGTAGGGATGGATGGCGAGGTTGGAGGAGAGGTAAGCGGGGTCATCGGAGACCTCTCTGCCGATCCACTCGGGGAGGTCGACCGGCGTGTCGAAGCTCGGCAGCTCCACTTCCGCCATAATGAGGCCTTCGTTTTCGTCTTCAAAGAAATCCACCTCCCAAGTCACTTCGCCTATCTTAAAGACGTGGCGCTGTTTTTTGACCGACCCGAGCGCCGAAAAACGCATCATCTGCAGGGCGTCGTCTACGGGGATTTCGTACTCGAACTCGTCTCTGACGGCGATGTTGCCGCCCGGGGTGATGCGTTTGATGGTGAGGAATGCTTTCGTGTCGTTGATGACGCGGATGCGCACGCTGAGCCCCTCGCTATTGACGAGGTAGGCCTGGCGCATATGGAGGACGCGATCCGAGTCCGGCAGCGTCGCCCCCTCCCTGAGGAGAAACCTTCTCTCTATCTCTACTCCCATAGTCGGTGTTACTTTTGGAAAAAAGAAGTAAAATCACTCCAATTCTCAATCCTAAATGCCCTAATATCTCTTACAGACAGCCTAAACCACTCCATACTCTTCAGCTTAAGAATGGCTTGCATAAGATTGGACATATCTTGGTTTTCGGTTATATAGACGCTTCCTTGGACATTGAAAAAAGCGAACTCTCTCAATGACCTTTTTATGTCATAGTATGCGTTTGTAAAACCGGTCTCAGAGCCGTAATACTTCTTTAATCTGCTGATTTCTAAATCAAACGTAATCGCAAACATAATTAAAGGAGGGGAATGAAGTAGCGGGCATCCCCGAAATAGATTCGTCCGAGCATATCAACGAGCGAGAGCACAACCCCTCGGAAAGGATTTTGCTCGACATCGATGATTTCGCCTTCGACCCATTGGTCAAGTCCTGTGAGTTCGGGACTTACTTTGGCTTTGTCTCCTACTTTAAGTTCTTCTGTCTTATCCATAATCGGTCTATGACTTGTCTTAGGTACAAAGGTACTGATTTTATTTGCTTGTGCATAGCGGGGTACTTAGGAGAGCGTCCGGACGGGGTACAGACCAAGCGCATCGCGCCGGTCTGTACCGGAAGAGAAAAAGACCCGTACCGGGGATTCCTTCTCGGTCCGTACCTCCTTATCCGGACCTTTGCATAATACCTCATCAGTTGTGCCCGTTTCGGGATTCGGGCTTGATCGTGAAAATTAAAATAAGAGAAACGCCCCTCCCCGAAGCTTAGTCCGGGAGGGGCATTTTGTCACTGACCGTGGAAAATCAAATTCCGGGGTCGGTTATCAGTGGGTTTGGCACCAGAGGAAGGCGTTGCGGAAGGCGGTGAACCACGGGGTCACTTCGTCCCCGTTGTCGGGGTAATCGCCGCACTGCCAGGGGAAGATGCTTCGCTCTGGGTGGGGCATAATCGCGAGGTGCCGGCCGTCTTTGCTCGTGAGCGCTGCCGTGCCGAGGGGAGAGCCGTTGGGGTTTCCGGGGTAAGCATCGTAGGCGTACTTGGCGGCAATGGAGACGGCATCACTCTTTTCCTTAATGTCGAAGCGACCTTCACCGTGAGCGACCCAGCATCCGAGTTTCGTGCCGGCGAGGGAAGAGAGCATGACGGAGTTATTTTCGGGAATCTCTATCGTCACGAAGCCGCTCTCGAATTTGCCCGAAAGGTTGTGCTCCATCGTGTGGTGCTTTTCGCGGTCAGGGTAGAGGAGCCCGAGCTCTGCCATCAGTTGGCACCCGTTGCAGACACCGAGGGAGAGGGTGTCGGGACGGGCGTAAAATTTGTCCAAAGCCTCACGCGCTTTTTCGTTGTAGCGGAAGCCCGCAGCCCATCCTTTGGCCGAGCCGAGGACGTCGGAGTGCGAGAATCCTCCGCAAAAGACGATCATCCGAACCTCTTCCAGTGTCTCCCGTCCCGAGATGAGGTCAGTCATGTGGACGTCCTTGACGTCGAAGCCGGCAAGGTAGAGGAGGTACGCCATTTCGCGCTCCCCGTTTGTACCCTTGTCGCGGATGATGGCCGCCGTGATGCCGCTCCTCCCGTGTCTGCGGGGGACATCGAGACGACCGGTGTGGTCGGAGTTGAAGCGGTATTGAAGCGGTTGGGAGAAGATGTTTTTTGCCCGCTCTGCAGCCCGGTCGGTGTTGGTCTGGAAGGGTTCCATAGCCTTGGAGGGCGTGAACCATGCTTCTCTCAGGCTCGGGATGGAGAACGTGTCCTTGCCGACGATGAGCTGATCGGAGCCGAAAACGGGCTCGGCAAGGCGCACGGAGGCGATGCCGTCCTTTTCGAGAGTTTCGATGACCCGGTCTGCGTCTTTGACCTGAATGAGGAGACCGGGATTTTCGGCAAAGAAAAGGCTGATGCGGTCGGTGGAGAGCGAGAGGAAATCATCGGAGACCCGCAGCCCGCAAGACGTGTGGGCAAAAGCCATCTCAAGGAGTGCAGTGATGAGGCCGCCGGCCGAGATGTCGTGTATGGCGAGGACGTCTCCCGCCGAAATCATCCTCTGAACGGCCTCGAAGGCATTGACGAAGTACTCCGTGTCCCGCACGTCGGGAGCTTCGCCGCCGACTTTGCCCAACGTCTGGTAGAGCACCGAGCCGCCGAGCTTACTCATCTCGAAAGTAAGGTCTATGTAGAGTACGCTTGTCCCCTCCGTTTCCTTAAGGACGGGAGAGACGATTTTGCGGACATCCGAGACTTCGCCGGCCGCCGAGACGATGAGCGTCCCCGGAGCCAAGACTTTGGTGCCGTCCGGGTACTTCTGTGTCATAGAGAGGGAGTCTTTGCCCGTGGGAATATTGATGCCGAGGGCGATGGCGAAGTCTGCGCAGGCTTCGACGGCCTTATAGAGGCGGACGTCTTCGCCGGGGTTGTGGCAGGGCCACATCCAGTTGGCGGAGAGAGAGACACTCTTGAGACCTTTCGCAAGGGGTGCGCCCGCGAGGTTGGTGAGGGCTTCGGCTATGGCGATGCGGGAACCCTTCTCGGAGTCGATGAGCGCCGTGAGCGGGGCGTGTCCAATAGAGGTGGCGATGCCTTTTTCCCCCGAGAAATCAAGTGCGACGGCTCCACAGTCGCTGAGGGGTAGCTGGAGGGGACCCTGGCACTGCTGACGGGCCACTTTGCCGGTGACGGACCGGTCTACTTTATTCGTGAGCCAGTCCTTGGAGCCTACGGTCTCTGTGGAGAGGACGTTTTTGAGACAAGCCTCGAAGGAGAGGGCGCCGAGATCTTCCGCGGAGGGCGCATTAAACTCCTGGGGCTTCGTTTCGTCTACCATAACGGTCTTCGGAGCTGAGCCGAACAGATGCTCGAGCTTGAGGTCGAAAGGCTTGTCTGCTCCGTCCCGGTCAAACGTCAGCTCCCCTCTGCCGGTGGCTTCACCTACGACGTAGAAAGGCGCGCGCTCCCTGTCGGCAATCTTTTCGAGCATCGGGATGTCTTCCGGGTGCAGTAGGAGCCCCATACGCTCCTGGCTCTCGTTGGAGATGATTTCTTTGTCCGAGAGCGTGGGATCGCCGATGGGGAGCTTGTCGATCTCTATCACGCCCCCGGTCTCTTCGACGAGTTCACTGAGGCAATTGAGGTGACCGCCCGCACCGTGGTCGTGAATCGAGACGACGGGGTTATTTTCGCCCTCCGAGAGGGCACGGATGACGTTAGCGACGCGCTTCTGCATCTCGGGGTTGGAGCGCTGGATCGCATTAAGTTCGATGGCGTTTTGGTACTGACCGGTGTTGACGGAAGAGACGGCTCCGCCGCCCATACCGATGCGGTAGTTGTCGCCGCCCATGACGACTATTTTGTCGCCCGGGGTCGCACTGCCTTTTTTCGCATCACGGTCGCGGGCGATGCCGACGCCTCCTGCAAGCATAATCACTTTGTCGTACCCCCAGGTGCGTCCCTCTTCGGTGTGTTCAAATGTGAGAAGCGAGCCGGCGATGAGGGGTTGGCCGAACTTATTGCCGAAGTCCGACGCACCGTTCGAGGCTTTTGTGAGGATCTCCTGCGGCGTTTGGTACAGCCACGGGCGTGCCGTTATGGCGTCTTCCCAGGTTGCTTCTTTTGAGAGTCGGGGGTAGCCGGTCATATAGACGGCTGTGCCTGCCAGTGGGAGAGAGGCGCGTCCTCCGCCCAGTCTGTCGCGTATTTCTCCGCCGGAGCCCGTCGCTGCGCCGTTAAAGGGCTCGACGGTGGTGGGGAAGTTGTGTGTCTCGGCCTTCAGTGAGAGTACGGACTTCTCGTCGTGCGGCGCAAAGAAGTCGGAAGTGTCTGCCCGAAGGGGGTTAAAGAACTCGACCACGGGACCGGCGTTGAAGGCCACGTTGTCTTTGTAGGCAGAGACTAAGCCGTTGGGGTTCGCCTTGCTGGTCGACTTGATGATTTGGAAGAGGCTTCGCTCCTGCTCCTTGCCGTCGAGGACGAATGTCCCGTTGAAAATCTTGTGCCGGCAGTGCTCCGAGTTTACTTGCGAGAACCCGAAGAGCTCCGCGTCGGTGAGGGGTCTGCCTATTTCTTTGGCCACACCTTCGAGGTATTCGATCTCCTCGTCGGAGAGGGCGAGACCTTCGCTCTCGGAGTAGCTCCGGATGTCCCGGACGGAGAGTACTGCCTCGCGTCCGTCCTTATTCAGATCCAATGAGTGGCTCCCGAGTCCCCTGTACTTCCGGAGGAGCATCTTATCGAAAGGAGTCTCTTCTCCGGCTTCAACGAACGCCTCGATTCTGTCGATGCCGAGCCTTTCTTTCAGCCCCATAATGCCGGTTATCTCGGTTGCATTCGTGGACCAGGGCGTGACCATTTCGGGACGCGGTCCGACGTAGATCCGGGTGAGGTCTTTTTCGTTGGTCGGCTCTGCCTCTCCGAAGAGCCAAACAAGCGATTCGGTGTCGGAGGGTTCGAGCGGCGAGGTATGACGGACGAGGTAGACCGTGGAGCGGTCTCCGGTGTTTTTGCGGAAGAAAGAAATCATGGTGTAAAGGGGTGTTTTTTAGCGTGCAAGTTCAGTGGAGATGCGTTTCTCGAGCTCGTCGATATGCGAAGCGCGGAGGACGATGTTTCCGCCCTTGTCTATGAGGAAAAGGGCAGGCAGAGAGGAGAGACCGTAGAGCCCGATGTACTCGGAGGCTCCGCCGCGGGTCTCTATGACGTTGACCCAGGGTTGGTTCTTGATGACGTTGCGCCACGCGTGTTGGTCGGTGTCCATATTCACCTGGTAAATCCGTAGCCCTGAAGCTCTGTACTTGTCGAAAAGCTTAGACACCATCCCGTTGTAGCTTGGTGCCCAGTCGGCAGACATAGAGGTGAAAGAGATGAGGGTCACGCTGCCGGCTGCCACGCTCTTGAGGCTTCTCTCGGTGCCGTTGGCGTCGGGCAGTTGGATGTCGATGTAGCCCACCACTTCCGTGGGTATGGTGCTTTTGACCGCCGTCGTATCTGCTGCCTGTGAGGCACGTTTCCTCATAGCGCGCACTGTGGCCATAGAGCGGAGTGCGAGGTCATAGAGGTGCTTCGTGCGGGGGCTGAGCGAGTCGCGTGCCACCATCACGTTGGCCACGGTGGCAAAGAGGCGTGAGTCCTCCGGGGAGGAGGGGTTAAAGATATACGAGCCGTCGAGTTGCTGCATCAGCCCGAAATAGGCGTCTTTGGAAGCGGGGTCGGAGTAGATGATTTCCGACACCGCTTTTTTGTAAGTCTCCAGTTTTTTGTCCCGGAGTTTTTGGTAGTCGAAGATGGAGAGTTTGCCGTCCGAGTACTGCGTCATAAGCCCGGCGATGTCCGCGGCGGCATCTTGGTAGACGCCCCAGATTCCTTGAATCGCTTTACCGGTGCCATTTCCCTCCATAGTGTAGTTTCTACCGAAAGAGCCGGGCACAGACGCGTCTGCCGTCACTTTGATTTGCTCCAGTGAGTCGGCCGAGAAAGGGATGAGCTCCGTGCCTATGCGGAGGCGGAAATAGTCCGGGTATTCTGGCGCAGAGGCCTTGAAGTCGAACTTCCCCGCGGCATCCAGCGTGAGCGAGTCTTGGAGCGTGATGCCTTGGATGCCGAGATACTCGAGGTAGAGCTTTTTGCCCTCGGCTCCTCTCACGGTGCCGGAGACGGAGATGGGACGGTCGTCTTCCTTTTGGCAGGAAGATGCGAGGACGAGCAAGGCGGAGAAGAGGAGCGCAAACTGACGAGACATATCTATGGGTAGTTAGCAGTTAGTAGTTAGCAGGGACAGAGAGGCGGGGAGCCAATTATTTTTTTAGTACGTACCGGGACGATCTTCCCGGTCTGTGTCCGGAGAAAGCGCGGGTACGTGTCTCGCGATCGTCTCGGTCTGACCGAAATCGAAATCCCTTCCGACTCATTTTTGGACAAGGAGTTTGAGGGTCTCGGAGCGATCGCCGAGCGTGATGCGGAAAAGGAGTACCCCGAGACCGGAGACGGCACTCTTGGGGACGAGGAGATACCCGCCTTTGACCGTAAAGTCCGCCACCGGTTGACCGAGGACGCTGAAGATCAGGACTTTGCCCTCTTTGTCCGCGTACTCCGGCGCAAACGAGAGCAAAATGTAGTCCTGTCCGAGGGCGCCTATTTGGACAAAAGGCCGGGGGGCATTCTCGAGATTTTTGTCCTCCGCCATCAGGTCGATCCAGAAGGCCGTGGCGGGCGTGAGGGGTTGGAAGTCCGCGCCCTGACGCACAAAGGCCGTCGCTGCCGCACCGGTCTGCGACGCAAGAACGGCGCCCGACGGAAAGCCGGAGACATTGAGTGCAAAGAGCACCGGCGTGGCGCTTGTAAGGGCGAGGGGCGAGGGGAAGGGGACGAAGATTTCTCTTAAGGACTCTTCTTTCGCGGGCGCCGTGATCTGATCCGTCGGCACGGGGACGGAGGATATTTTCGCACCCGTCGCCGCGTTGTAGAGGGTCAGCGTAAGGGGAGCGGCAGCCGTGCCGCGGGATGCACTTGGTGCGACGTCAAAGACGACGAACGCGCCGTGTACCGCAGCGCCCGCGGGCAGGTCGTAGCGCTCCGCGACTTCGGAAGCGGACGCGAAGAGCGCCTTGGGGGCTTGCCGGAGACGGGAGAGGATGTTTTTGCCCCCGTCATTCGGGAACGCGATATGTCCCACGCGTGTGACGCGGGGGCTGAGTGTGCCGGAGGACTCCCGACCTCCTATGGTGACGATGCCGCTTTTCCCGGCAGTGAGGGCATCCGCGATTTGGCGGGCACCGGGACTTGTCCCGATGCGGCTCCACAGTTTGGCCAAAGAAGAGAAATAGTCCGCCCCCACGGGACCGCATACTGAGCTGCCGCCGGTGAGCGCACCGATGATGCGTTTCTCTTTGTCTAGGAGCGGAGAGCCGGAGGAGACAGGTGCCGTGGTGCCGATCGTCCATTGCCAGACTTTGTAGAAAAGACCGGATCCGAACGGCAAAGAAGTGTCCGGGAATGAGGCATATGAGAGCTCGCCATCAAACTGATTGCACTTCGCGGGCTGTCCCTTGGGGTGATGTACGTTCAGAAAAGGACCCGCATTTTGCCCCGTGGCATTCCAACCTGCATAGTAAGTCTGGTAGGAGACGGGAGGGGCTACTTCCATCTTGATGAGGGCGATGTCCGTCGTCTCGTCCACGCCTGTCATCCTCGCTCCCGAGAGGGCTTGGCGGACGGATGGGCGGAGACCGTCTCCGCAGATAGGGGAGCGGTAATTGAAAACGGCGACGGTCTTCGAGGCCCTGCGGTCGTAGTCCATGTGACGGAAGTTCCAGTTCATCACGTGCGACGCGGTGAGGATGTAGGGGGTGCCGTCCTCGGAGGCGTTATTGACAAGGGCGCCGCTACCGATGGTGGTGCCGTCCGTGATGATGACAACGAGACTGCGGGACACGTCCGAGACAAACGGCATACAGGCGACATCCGGAGAGCAGTCGAAGTCCCCTGACCCGTATCCGTCAGAGAGATTGAGGAGCCCGGTATTCACTTCTTCGAGTGTCATACGCGGCTGAGTGCCGCGGGGGGACACCACTTCGATGATGACGTCGTCCGCTTCGACGGGGACGGTGGAGAGGGCGCGGAGGGAATTATTGTTGTCCGCACCAAAGGGACCGATGAGGACCGCGGGGTCACTTGTGGAGTAGATGGAGAGGAAAGCCCCCTCGGGGAGGAAGAAGTCGCTGAAGAAAAAGTTGAGGCTCTTCGCACCCTTACTCGTGACCCGGTATTGCCACACGTCGAAAGCGCCTTCGGTGAAACGGTTCCCTTCCTTGATGAGGTCTACCCGTCTGGTCTCTTTTTGGGCAAAAGCATACCCCCTCAAGAGCTCTGAGCTGCGATTGAACTGCTCAATTACCGCGAGGGCGGAGTCTCGGTCAAAATGCCCCATCTCGGCTTTGGGCAGGGTGAGAGCCGAGCGAAGCCCGTCCCGAAGCCCCACGGGCTTTACGTCCGAAGAGGTGATCTGGGCTCCGAGGTCCAAGGCGCCCGACAGGAAGAGGCACAGCGCCACGACGGGGAGAAGAGATCTCTTCCTTGCGCTTAAGGCGAAATTCGCACGCCGCACTCTGCGCTTCTCACTAATCTTTATCATACTGCAAGCTCTGTCTCTATGGGTGAAGTGAGTCCCAGTCCTTCGGGGATCGTCTTGAATGTGTAGCCCTCCTCTTTCATCCAATCGATCGCGCGCGGCATCGCGTAGCACATATTTTTCCACGCTTTCAGCGAGTCGTGAAAGACGACGATGGAGCCGTCACGCACCAGCCTCTGCACCACGCCGAGGACGTAGTCCGGGGTGAGAGAGGCATTATAGTCGCGGGTGACGACGTCCCACATCACGCACTTGAAGGACCGCGCGAGTGCAAGGTACTGCATCTCCCTCATATGACCGTGGGGCGGACGGAAGAGTGGGGAAGAAATCAAGCTGTCGGCGAGCATCACGTCACGGAGATAGGCGTCGCGGGACGTGAAGAGCCCTTGGAGGTGGTGAAAGGTGTGGTTGCCCACGGCGTGCCCTTCTTCGATGACTTTTTGGAAGACCTCAGGGTGACGGCGGACATTGTCGCCCACCATAAAGAACGTGGCTTTCACCTCCTTCTCTCGGAGTGTCTTTAGGACCCAGGGCGTCACCTCGGGTATGGGACCGTCGTCGAAAGTGAGGTAGACGGTCTTCTCCCCGGGCAGGGGCATCCGCCAAAGGGCTTTGGGGTAGAGGGCGCGATAGAGGCGCGGAGGACGCTCGTAAAACATCAGGGGCTTATTGCGCTTTTTCGTCGAGGGCGCCGGCGAATTTCATATAGGCGTCGGTGTAATAATTGACCTTCTCTCCGTAGACTTTGGATAGGGAGCCTTTGGCCTCCTCATTCATACGGAGCAGTTCCGAAGAGACTATCGTAGCTAACTCCATCTCCTTGGCTGTGAGGAGGAACTTGTCCGCGTCAAGGCGGTAGTACCAGTCGAGATCGGTGAGCTTGTCGTCCAATATCTGCCGTGAGATTTCCTCCGCTTTCTCTTTTTCGCCCACCTTGTAGAAACAGTCGACGAGGAGCAGGGAGGAAGAGCTGTGGGGTACGACATCGGAGCGGATCGCCTTCTCGGAGAGGGCGAGGACTTCTTTCGCTCTCACGGTGTCGCCTTCTTCGATGAGGGCTTGGGCGAGCTTCCCGAAGATCTGTGAGCGGTAGGTCTCGCACATATTGCGGTTATTCTCGTCCATATAGACCCCTTCGGTGTCGGCTCCGCCCCAGCGGAACTTCTTGGTGACGTTTTCGTACATCCGTTTGGTGTCAATCTCCGCCTTCGTGCCGCGGGTGCGGAACGGCAGGATCTGGAACGCCATGCCGGTCATACGCATATAATCCGTCATCTTCACGTGCTCGCTCTCGCCGACGGTGATGGCGTAGTACATCGGTCTCTCAAAGCCGTTTTTGTCGAGCATATCGAGGATGATCATCTCCTGCTTGCCGAGGTAATTTTTGCCCCGGAAGTCGAAGTGCATCGCTTCGTCCTCTGGGATGTAGGCGGTGTCGGTGGGGTAGAGTTTTCCTTCCCTAATCAGCTTAGATGCGTCATACTTCAGGAAAAGGCGGTCGGTCGGGACGTAGTCGATGCCGGAAGCGACCCCCGGAATCTCCTTGAGCTTGGGATCGTCGCTCGCGATGAAGTCAAGAGCGGTGCGGACGGGTATACTGTCGCGGACGGTGGGGACGATGTAAGCGATGCCTCGCTTATCGCCTCCGTACTCTTTCATCCCCCAAGAGATGGGGAGCGGAGCTGCGTCATAGTGCCGGCGCTTCATCTGATTGATGTACCAGTCGGCTTGGAGGTAGCTCGTGTTGCAGACCTGTAGGTCGGGACGCACGCCCTCCACCTCTTGAGCGTACCAGAGTGGGAAGGTGTCGTTGTCGCCGTTGCAGAAGATGATGCCGTCCGGGTCGCAGCTCTCGAGGTAATTGCGTCCGAAGTCGGAGGCGAGCCGTCTGCCGTCGCGGTCGTGGTCGTCCCAGTTCTCGGCGAGGACGAGAGTCGGTACGCCGAGGCAGAGGATGCTGATGAGAATCGCGAGCTTTGCCTTCTGCTCTTCCCCGTTTTTGGTCAGCATATTGTAGAGCGCGGGTACTCCGAAGCCCACCCAGATGGCGAACGCATAAAACGATCCCGCATAGGCGTAATCCCTCTCGCGGACTTGGTAGGGCGTCTGATTGATGTAGAGCACGATGGCAAGCCCGGTCATAAAGAAGAGCAGGAGGATGATCCAGAAGTTTTCCTTGCTGCGCCGGCCGCCGTAGAGCTGCATCAAGAGCCCGAGAAGGCCGAGGATAAGGGGCAGCATAAAATAGCGGTTATGGCCGGCGTTGTCCTTTACGAACGTAGGCAGTCCGTCCTGTGGCCCGAGGAAAATCGCGTCGATGAACGGTATCCCGGTGATCCAATTGCCCTTCGTGATCTCTCCCTGTCCCTGAAGATCGTTCTGCCGACCGCTGAAGTTCCACATAAAGTACCGCCAGTACATATAGTTCACTTGGTAGGCGAAGAAGTACCTGAGGTTCTCGGCAAACGTGGGAATGACGACCGTACGACTCTCTCCCCTGTCATTGACCGTGCGGGTCTCGCCCTTGATGTTGCCCCATATCTCGTACCCCGACTTGAAGTGGGGCAGCATATTGGAGTACACTCTGGGGAAGAGCATCTTTTGGTCGTCGCGGTATTGGATCTCCTCGGTGACCACTTCCTTGTACCGGTCACCGTCGCGCTTGTAGGTCGTCGTCTTCGTCGTTACGGGCTGGCCGTCCGTGCCGTACTTAGGTAGCGAGGCGTAAGTCTGCCCGTAAATAAGCGGCGTGGCTCCGTACTGTTCGCGGGAGAGGTAGTATCGGAGGGAGAAGACGTCTTGGGGCTCGTTTTGGTTCATGGGGATGTCCGAGTTCGCCCGTATGAGGATCACGCCATAGGTGCTGATACCCATAAAGATGAGCAGGAGGGAGGACGAAAAGAGCCAGATGGTCTTGGTCGTGAAGACTTTGCTTTTGAAGACGTAAAAGAGGAGGACTCCAAGCAGGATGAGCGACACGATCCACCCGCCCACAAATGGGATACCGAGCAAGATTACGCCGAGGACGAAGCCCCCTTTCACGAGGAGAGGTTTCTCCGCTCCTTTCCCGCTCATAGCGCGCCATATCGTGGCGCCGAGGACGAGGAAAAGGAGGAGTACGTAAAAGGCGAGACCCGAGTTGAAGGGGAGACCCAAGGTGTTCACGAAGAAAAGGTCGAACCACCCTGCCATCTCCGGCGCCCCCTGAATCACGCCGAAGAGAATCACCGCGATGAGGACGAAAGAAAGGAGTACCGAGACGAGGGCGCCTTTCCACGTCGGCAGAGCCGTCTTCTTGAAGTAGTAGATCAGCGCCATCGCGGGTATGGCGAGGAGGTTGAGGAGGTGCACGCCGACGCTGAGCCCCATAAGGTAGGGGATCAAAAGGAGCCACCTATCCGCTTTTTCCTCATCTTCGGTCTCTTCCCACTTGAGCATCAAGTAAAAGACAAGTGCGGTGAAGAATGAGGAGAAAGAGTACACTTCAGACTCTATCGCCGAGTACCAAAAGGTGTCCGAGAAGGCGTACATCAAGGCGCCCACCAAAGCTCCGCCGAGACCGAGGTAGGCCTCCGCACGGGGCAGCTCGTACTCGGGGTTCAGAGTGGATTTGAGACCGTAGCTTCTGCGGATGAGGTGCGAGATGGTGCGGAAGAGGATCAATATCGTCAGACCCGAGAGTATGGAGCTGAGCGTGTTGCCCGCAATGGCAACCCAATCCCCGTGACCGGGGAAGAGGTGGCTGAAGAAATTGTACACCAGCATATAGAAAGGCGCTCCCGGCGGGTGTCCCACTTCCAGTTTGCTGAAAGTGGTGATGAACTCGGGGTTATCCCACACACTCGCGCTCTTCTCCATCGTGAAAAGATAGACGACGGTGCTGACGAGGAATACCACATAGCTGATAATCCTTTCGTATTGCTTATATTGGTGTTGCCGCATGCGATTAGTTCGGTAAAATGAATACTGCCCTGCAAAATTACCAAAACCTTGAGACCTTTGAAAAAGGGCTCTGGGTACGAAAAACGTCAGTTTTTCGTGGAGGCCTTTGCAGAATGCCTCAAGCCCCTAACCCCCTAAAGGGGGCGTTTGGTGTTTGTTTCCCCCTTTAGGGGGTTAGGGGGCTTACACGTACACGACCAAGCCCGAATGCCGATAGTAACGCGGCAGATGAGGTATTATGCAAAGGTCTCAAACCTTAGTATAGTTCGGACTTCGGATGCCGGAGCACGGAAGAGGAACCACACATGCGCCAAGAGGGCGGGTAGGAGTCCGTAATGCCGGATCATGATCCGTAGCCGCTCGATGAGCGAAGTCCGGCGGTTGCGTGTGGTGAGACCCTCGGAGAGGTAGTCCGTGAGCGTAAGCCCTGTGTTGAAGTTGTCTTTCGACTTGTGCAGCACGTCGAGGCACCAGTCGAAGTCCCCGCTGAGGCGGTAGCTCTCGTCGTCGTATGCTTCGCAGAGTGCCGTCCTTGCGTAAAAAGACTGATGGCAGACGCACATTCCTCTGAGGAATGAGGCGTGACTGAGGCTTCGGGGCGGTCTCGGTGTCCTCTTTCGGAGAAAAGTCCCCTCCTCGTCCACAAGATCCGTCTCTCCGTAAATAACCCCCGGCAGGTCGCGACCCGTGTATTCGCGGGAGATCTTCTCAAAGACTTCACGCAGCTGCCCCGGCGCGTGAAACTTGTCGCCCGAGTTCAAGAAACAGACGTAGTCGCCTTTGGCCACTTTCAGTCCCTTATTCATCGCGTCGTATATCCCTTTGTCGGGCTCCGAGATGAGCAGGTCGACGGTCTCCCGATATTGAGCCAAAAGCTTCGGCGTGGCATCGGTCGAAGCGCCGTCCACCACTATATATTGTATGGACGGGAAAGTCTCTTTTTGCTCTGCCACGCTCCTAAGCGTGCGCTCGAGGTGGAGGGCGTCGTTGTAGCAGATGGTGATGACGGAGAAAAGCAACATCGGTAGTTAGTAGTGAAGAGTGAGTAGTTAGTAGTGGAGTTACCGGACTTTGTTAGACAAAGTCTGACTTGGTCTGACACTGTCCGACTACGTCCGACAGTGTCAGACCGCTAACTACAAATTGTTTTTGGTACCTTTGCGGAGCACCGGTGCAAATGTACCGAAAAACGGGGCCTTGTAGTTCAACGGATAGAACGGAAGTTTCCTAAACTTTAAATGGGGGTTCGATTCCCCCCGGGGCTACTCCTCCTCTTTTTAAGCGCACGGGTCCATTTGTAAGACTCGTGCGCCTTTTTTATATCCCGGAGCCTCCTTTTAGTTAGTATGCCTTCTTTCTCCCAAAAGATGCTTCCTTACCGCCGCCTTTCCCTTATGCGGATTAGGGCGCTGCGCCGTCTCTTCTATGGCAGGGGGCACGGCATTCATTCCCCTCTCGCCTACGCTTCCGTTTTCAGTCTCCTTCGCCCTTTCTCCGGCTATTACATCGACGGCGAAGAGATTGCCGAAGTGGCAGGCTCGGGCGAAATGGTGTGGTTCAGGATGCTGGCGCGCCTCAGGCCGTCGGAGACACGGTATGAGCTCCGGGAGGATGGGCTTTTCGGAGCTATGGAGCGCTATGCTTTCTTGCACCGGGATCCCTCCGGACCGCTTCTCGCGGTCACCGACACGAGGCAGGGTGCAGAGCGTATTTTCGGAGAAAACCAAACCCGCCGTCCCCTCGCCTTGTTATACTTAGGGGTGAGGGAGAATGGGGCGTGTGAGCGGGACTTTCTCTCTTTCCTGTCCTCTTTCCAAAACGGAGTGGTGCTTGATTTCTTTACGGGCGCACTCTTCTTCAATAACAACCAAGAGCGGTACTATTACCGCACCACATTATGAGCAAAATTTACACCAAGACAGGCGACAAAGGCGAAACCGGCCTTGTAGGCGGCAAACGCGTCCGCAAAAGTTCCCTCAGGGTAGAAGCTTACGGCACTGTGGATGAGCTCAACAGCCACATCGGTCTCCTTCGCTCGGAGATTCCTTCCGGAGTAGGGCAGGGCGAAGTCCTCGCCATGATACAGCACCGGCTCTTCTCTTGCAGCTCCTACCTCGCCACGCCGAGCGATGCACGGGAGGAGTACGGGGTCGAGTGCGGAGTCAAGGACGAGCACGTCAAAGCCCTTGAGGAAAACATTGACTTGATGAACGAGACGGTACCTCCTTTCAAGTTCTTCATCCTTCCGGGTGGCAGTCACGCCGCCGCTGTGACCCACATCTGCCGCACCGTCGCACGCCGTGCCGAGCGTGCCATTTACCGCTTTTTGGAAAACGAAGAGGATGCCGAAGTGGATCCGCTCGTCCTACAGTTCGTCAATAGGCTCTCCGACTATCTTTTTACGCTCGCGCGCGCCATCAACCTCCACGAAGGCATCGAAGACGTTCGCTGGGAGAAGTAAGCGGGGCTATCGTCGCTCGGATATAGCCGGACACAGTCGGGGAGTCGGTCTCGGTCTGTATCTCGTCACTTTCTCGGTCTGTATCTCGTACTTTTTTCGGTCTGTATCTCTTTTCCTCGAGATACAGGCCGAAATTTTTTCTTTTTTTGCCCCCGGATTAGGAGGGTTCAAGAAAAATACGTAAATTAGCGCCCGGATTGGGACATTGTCCCACGAATGAAACGAACCTCTTTAATTCCACGCAGTAATACCAAACAAGCAGAGCAATCACCTCTTTCTTATGTACTACGGCTTGTTCTATATCTCTGTTAAGACCCAGGCTTTTTCTCGCAGACTTATCAAGCGGAGAGATCCTGAAGGATGGTCTTTGAGTCTGTTTTGATGTACTGTCTTCTGTTTGATCCGACAAATTGGCAACTCGTCACCGCTTATGCTCCACGGGAGCTTGGAGTGCGGTTTCCGGGCATCAACGGCGGTGGGTTCATAAAGCCTTTGGGGGTAAGTTTCCTTCCCCTTGAGAGTACTGTATTCTTCACACTGACCCGTTTCGCCCGTCCTAAGGCAACCCTGGCGCGCCGTGGGTTCCGTCAGCCATCTTTTGTGCAATTCATTATATCACCCGGTCATACGGCATACCGCATCGGGAGCCGTCAGGTGACCAAAATCTTTATATCTGTATGAACTATTGCGACTCTCCACGGAGGTTCGGGACGCGCACTGTCTTTCTGGCACTGTTGCTATTCTATGGGCTTGCCGGCTTTGCGTAATCCCCGCGAAACTCCGTCTCTGCCTCTTTTAAGGATGCCTCCCTCGTGACCATCCTCAATTACATATCCGGATCCACGGATTACTCTATCTCTTATGACGACGTGCGCACCGACAAGGGCGTCTACACCGTCTCTTTCGATTGCTCTCCCGTCGAGAGTGCCCTGAAGTCCCTTTTGGTCAAGTCTCCCTTCACTTTCTCCGTCAACGGTCGTCAGATCAAAGTCTTCAAGCTCCAAAGTGGCGAAGGGCAGAGCCAGACCGGAAAGAAATACCGCGCCGTGGGCAAGGTGGTCGATGCCAAAGGCGAACCCCTGCCCCAGTCCACAGTGCGAGTGAAGGGAAAGAATGAGGGTATCTTAGCCGACTTGGATGGCAATTTCGACTTCCCCGTCTCTTCGGAAAAAGGCGACCTCGTCATCAGTATGGTCGGTTTTACCTCCAAGACGGTCGCTTATGCTTCCGGAAAGACGCAGACCGTGACCCTGAAGGAGGATGCCAAGACGCTCGGCGAAGTCTCCGTCATCGCCTATGGCCAAAGAATACCCGCGAGCTCACCGGAGCCATCTCTTCCCTTAAGGGCGAAAAGCTCCAAGATGTCCCCTCTCCCTCCATCCAGAACCTGCTCCAAGGTCACATGGCGGGTGTGGAAGTCACGAATCTCCCCGGTGCCCCCGGCGGTAACGGCTCCCAGGTGACGATACGCGGTTTTTCCTCCCTCAATACCGAAGGCATCAATGACGGATCCCCCCTATACGTGATCGACGGCGTGCCGGTATACTCGCAGTCCGGAATCCAGACCGGCGGCGTTAGCCCGCTCGCATCCCTTGACCCGAGTACCATCGAGTCTGTTGAAGTCCTCAAAGATGCCGCTTCGGCCGCTATGTACGGTTCCCGTGCCGGCAACGGCGTAATCCTCATCACGACGAAAAAAGCAAGACCTGGAGAGCCGATATCACCGTGGATCTCTCCCAGTCCGTCACCTGGCTGCCCTCCACACCCGTACAGATGATGGGCAATGCCGAACGTATCTGGCACACCTTTGCCGCCAAAAACCGTGTCGTCGGCATTTATGACTGGGTGAATAACGAGGTCGTCATCCCCAAAAACAAAAAGGACGCCTACGGATGGGATCCCCTCTACGGAGGTGCCTATGACTGGATGTGGAATAACGGCAAGAAGCGAGACGACTTCAGTGCCATGCCCGACATTCTCACCGACTCGCTCAATACTTTTTACAATAACAAGACGAACTGGTGGAAATATATGTTCCGCACGGGTCGCGTTACCGATGCTTCCATCACGGCCACCGGCGGCAACGACAACGTCCGCTATATGGTCAACGGCGGCATCTACGACGAGACCGGTATCATGATCGGCTCCAGTTTCCGGAGAGCCTCCTTCAATAATAACCTCGACATCAACCTCTCACCCACGGTGCAGCTCTACTCCAGACTCTCTTTGGCGTACACCAATATGGCGCGGTACCGATATGGGTAAGGTTCAAGGGCTGACGATAGACCCCAAGCAGACCTCTACCCTCCTCCCCGGCAAAGGCACCGAGATAGAGCAGCTCACGCTGAGACAGCTCAAGGCGATCGACCAGAAGAATATGAACTATAACCTCCGCCTCAATGCGGGGATTAAGTGGGACATCATTAAGGGTCTTACCCTCAACACCTCTGCCGCCATCAACCACTTCGTCACCAGCCTCAATATCTTCACGCCCGACTTCCTGGCCTACGACAGGCTCTCCACGGTACAGAACAGCAAGCTCATGATGACGACTCTTCAGAGCGAAAACCTCCTGACCTACGACCTTAAGTTCGACAGTGGTCACACCCTTAATCTTCTCGCCGGCGTTACCTACAACGAAGATATCCTCAATAGTACCGGCGGAAGCGCCAAAGGCGGTCCGACGAACCAGATCAAATACGTCGGCGCCGGCTGGCCTACGACCATTAAAGATGAGTATGGCAACGTCCTCCCCGGACAGGCGCTCAATACCAACTTTGAAGAGCAAGCGATGCTCTCTTTCCTCGGACGTGCATCCTACAGCTACAAGCAGAAGTATCTACTCGACCTCTCTTTCCGCTACGACGGCTCCTCAGTCTTCGGCAGCAACGTCCGCTGGGGCGTCTTCCCCGCTGCCGGTCTCGGTTGGGCTTTTAGTGAAGAGAGCTTTATGAAAGATATCTGGTGGCTCGACTTCGGTAAGCTTCGCGCTTCCTGGGGACGTAGCGGTCAGAAGTTTCAGGACGCCTACCTCGCCCTCGGTCTGATGGGTACGTCCAACATCTTCTTCGGAAACACCGGTCTTTCACCCCAGCTCCTCGCCAATAAGGACCTCACGTGGGAAAAGAGCGACCAGTACGACTTCGGTCTCGACCTTGAGATGCTTAACTATCGCCTCAAGCTCACCCTCGACTACTACTACAAGTACTCCTACGCCCTTTTGATGCAAACGCCGATGCCCGGCAACGTCTACCTCGTCGACAAGATGTGGAATAACTCCTCCGCCATCTCCAACGAAGGCATTGAAGCTACCCTCACCGCCGACCTCATCCGCACCGACGACTTCCGCTGGCAGATGATGTTCAACATCTCCCGCAACTGGAACCTCTTCCGGGAATCTTTCGACGGTCACGACCTCCAGAATATGATCCTCGGTCGCCCCCTCTACGGTATCTATACCTACAAGGACGAAGGTATCGTACAGTCCGAAAAGGATATCCCCTACTACTATGACGCTCTCGGCATCCGCCGTCCCCTCAAGATCGGCGGCGAAGGAAACCTCCTCGGAGTCGGCGCCCGCAAGATAGCCGACCTCAACCAGGACGGAAAGATCGACGAAAAAGACAAGTTCTACGCCGGCAGCACCATCCCTATGGCTTACGGCGGATGGTCCCACCAGCTCTCCTGGAAGGGTCTCACTCTTTTCGCCCACTTCAACTACTCCATCGGTCGCAAGGTGATGAACCAGGTGCGTAACTCCGCCCTCCTCTTCAATAAAAACTTCGGTGTCATTATGGACGACTTTACGAAGCGTACCATCTGGGAGAAACCGGGCGACAACGCAGATCTTCCCGCCATCAAATACGCCGACGACTCTTACGTAGGTCAGTATGACGGCAATATCGACTCCAACATCGAAAACGTCTCTTTCATCCGCCTCAAACAGCTCACTCTCTCCTACGAACTTCCGGAAGCGTGGATGAAGAAGATCCATATGAAGGGCATACGCGTCTCCCTCACCGGTGAGAACCTCTTCATCATCGACAACTACTCCGGTACGGATCCCGAAATCATCTCTCCGTACACCGGTATAGACGACGGAAGCACTTACCCGCTCAATACTCAGTTGACCCTCGGGCTTAATCTCCGTTTCTAAAATCCCCCTTTATCTCTCCAAAAGAATAAGAAGATGAAACAACATATTTCTCTCAGCATTACGGCGTCCGGTGCCCTCCTCGCACTGTTGCTCTCGAGCTGCAGTCTCGACCGTACACCCCAAAACTCGATCACGGCCGAAAACGCCTTCCGGACCGAGAAGGAGCTCAACACCACCACGATGTCCATTCAGTACGGTGTCTTCAATATGTTCGACACCTCCTACGCTATGGACGTGGCCGGTGACCTTACGGACGAACTGACCAGCGGAGAAGATGCCAAAAACTGGAGTCCCGCAGCTATTGACGGAGATTGGAAGAAACTCTATACCACGATCTTCGAGGCCAACCTCCTCCTCGAGAACATCCACCGGACTGAAGAGCTTTCCGAAGACCGTGTCAATTTCCACCGCGGACAAGCTCTTTTCGCCAAAGGTCTCGCCTATCTGATGCTTGTTCAGCGCTTCGGCGACGCCATCATCACCACGAGCACGGACAACCACCAGCCCTATCCCGTCTCTCCCGCCATGTCAGTCATCGATGAGGCAATTAAAGCGGGTGAAGAGGCGTTTGCCATCCTGCCCCCCTTCCAGGAGCTTCGCCTCTATGGTTCTTCCAGACCTACGACGAAGCAGTTTGCCTCCAAAGGCGCCGCCGCCCTCCTCGCCCACGCTTACTCGTGGAAAGGCTCCATAATCGACCTCTACGGCTACCAAGGAGACTCCAAGGCTGCGTACCAAAAGGCTGTCGAATACGCCTCTCAGATCATTGACGGTAAGACCGGTAGCTACGCCCTCTATGACACGCCGCAGGAGCTCTCCGACGCTCTCAGCAACTCCGAAGGCGCCAATATAGAGAGTATCTTCGTCATCGGCTTCGACAAGCACCGTTATGACTACGCCGCTTCCCCAAATAAGAGTAGCGAGTACGTCTCTTGGCCGCTCAATGAGACAGCTATCCCGAGCGATATCAGTTTCAAAACACCTTCGCGCATCTATCTCTCAACCATCCAAAAGATGTATCCCGACGAGAGCGATGGGAGACGTTCGGCTTACTTCCACGACCTCTCCGACCCTGCTAATACGGTCGATGGCGTTACCTATGCCCGGATGAATAAGTACCACACCGCCATCTATATCCCCAATGAGTTTAGCGAGTTTGGCAAAGACTTCAACACCATCGACGCCAACCTCGATCTCTGGCGGCTTGGAGGCATCATCCTCCTAAGAGCCGAAAACTACGCCAAGCTCGGCAACGAAGCCGCTGCCGTCAAGGATCTCAACCGTATCCGGGAGCGCGCCGGTGCCGCCCTTTACCCCGCGGCTCAGGATACGAAGGGGGTACAGTATGCCGTCTTTAAGGAGCGCGAACGCGAGCTCATCTATGAGTGCTCTTACCGTTACTACGACATCATCCGCAACGGACTCGACTACATCCACGGGGAGCTTCAAGGCGTCTTCAATACCCTCACCCTTCAGGATATCAAAGACGGAGCTCTCGTGCTCCCCATCCCGCCGGACGCACGTGGCGAGGGCAACCGCAATACCCTCCTTATCCAAAAGACCTACTGGGCACGTTTCGGCAAATAAGATTGCTCACTTTTACCAAGACCGAAAGATATGAAAACTTATATACGCACACTACTCATTCTCTCACTCGTCCTTGTGGCGGGAGCATTCGGAGGATGTACCAAGTACAATCTCGTCGAGCTAAACGGCCCGGAAGTCGCACACAATACCACTATGTGGCAGTACTTCGAGAGTGACCCTTATAACTGGTCCCTCACGATGCAAATGATCGATCGAGCGGGTCTTCGGATCGTCTTTGAAGGCAAGAGCGAGTTTGGCCCGAAGATCACCTTCTTCGGTATCACCAATGCCTCTATTGAGCGCTATATCCTACAGCAGCAAATCGACAACCAGATTCCCGACTTCAGTCTCGAAAGCATCACACCCGAAGAGTGCAGGGACATCATACTCTCCTGCATCGTCCCCGGTAAGGCGGTCCTCCTCGACGACTGGAAGTCCGGCACCCCCTCCACAAACGTCGAAACAATCATCGGCACAGGGGGAGAAAAGGTCACGATGGCGAGCGGCAAAGAGCTCTGGATTTACACCTACCGTGCCCCATATAACGGCGTCAAGGAGAAAGGACCGAAGAAGATCCACCTCGTCTCCGAGCTCACCGGTCACAGCGCCGTAGTGGCTTCGCACAACATCACCAGTCTCACCGGCGTCGTACACGCCTTAGAGTACAACTTTACCATTTTCGACTTTACCAAAGCTCCCGAAACTTTCGAGGATTCCGAATACACCGACTATCCGGAATACACTGACGCACCCGAAGGCTCCGATTCCACCTACTTATGATATGAAAAAGACTGTAACCCGTATATTTCTCTCTGCGCTTCTCCTCCTCGGCTTCGTTTTCGCCGGCTGTCAGCGCATCCCCGTCGGCTATCTCGTCACCGAGAATGCCCAATATCCCGACAGCGTCCTTTACGCCTATCATACCCCGGCAGCCTCCTCTGCCCGTGCCACGAATGGCGCTCCCTGGGTAAGCCTCCCCATCCAGGGTGTCTCCGGGACTAACCCCATTAACTTCGAGTATGCCTCCGTCAAGGTCGCCGACGGCGGAGACGCAGCCAAGTTTGATGCGATGCAAAAGGCAGGTCACCTCGATGTCCGTGGTGGTCTCATCCGCCTTACCCAGGAGGGGTGCCGTATGCTCCCCGTTGGTGCCTATACCCTCTCTCTCCGGGTCTATAACGAAGGCTACTCCGCCCTCCTCGAAGATGTCTATACCATCGTCGTCGGTGATGCAGAGCCCGATGAGACCGGGGATTGGAGCGAAGACGAATATTACGGAGAGGAGGGCTACTGATACGCTCCCTTGATTCCTTAACATTGCACGATTATCAGATATGAAACTCAAACATACCCTTTTCACCACCTTACTTGCTCTCGCACTGCCTTTTGCCGGCTTCGCTCAGGACGAAAAGGCAGAGCCCGCCGCTTCGGGCGACGGCATCGCTTTCTTCAAAGGGACCTTCGAGCAAGCCCTCGCCAAGGCCAAAGCCGAGAATAAGCCCCTCTTCGTGGACTTTTATGCCGTGTGGTGCGTCCCCTGCAAGCGCATCGCCAAAGAGATCTTCCCCCTCAAGACCGTAGGCGACTACTTCAATAAAAACTTCGTCAGCATTCAGCTCGATGCCGAAGCCAAGGAGAACGTCGAAGTGGCCAAGACCTATAACGTGGCCGTCTTCCCCACACTCGCCTTTATCGGCAACGACGGCAAAGCCCTCTCCATCATCCAGGGCGCCGTGGACGAAAAAGCACTCATAGAGGAAGCACGCATCGTCACCGGTGAGTCCAAAGGTTTTGAACAGCTCTACAAGGAGTACCGCGCCGATCCCTCCAACCTCTCCCTCCAGCAAGACCTACTTACCCAGGCGGGTACTTTTCTCTCCGCACAGGATGGTATGGATGCCGAGAAGTGGGTCGTCCGCATCCGCAAGCTCTATCGCGAGTACATCACCCGGAAGCTCGGTCCCGATCTCATCAATAAGCAGGACTACATCATCATCACTTCCTTGGGGGGCGACGATAAGGATCTCCTCAAAAAGGTCGTCGACAGCGTCAACGCCAACCTCCCCGCATGGTTGGAAAAGCTTGGCGATGCTCCGGCATTCTATGTCATTGAGTACAATGACGGAGTGATGGAAGCGCTTGCCAAGAAAGGCGACCCGGCGTATCGAGAAGGCCTTGAAAGGATAAAGGGTGAGTATGCCGGCGCCTATGCCGTCATCCCCAAGTCCGAAGTCTCTCCCTATGACCGCAGCAAAACCTATTACGATGCCCTTTTTGCTCTCGCCTCCGAAAAAGATGCCGACCGCTTTATCTCTCTGATGTCCGACTACTTCAAGATGCTCGGCTCCGAAGTCCGGCCTTCCGATTACGCCAAGGCCGCTCAATACCTCTACCAAGTACTCGGTGACAAGCTCCAGCCTCGTCAGCACGAGACCGCCATTTCTTGGCTCAACGAAGCACTCAAGGGCAATAACCCCATTGTCGACCGTCTCAATTACCTCGTTATGATAGGCGACTCCTATAAAGCCCTCAAAGACTACGACAAAGCCCAGGCACAGTACAACCAGGCCTTTGCCGAATCTTTCCAGCTCAAGGATATGGGCACTGTACAGGAAATGGTTCAGGCGACCATCATCCGCAAAGCGTCCGAGCTCGACCTCCTCAGAGAATAATTTTTTCCCCCCCATAAGACTTTTTCCCGATGAAGAATCATATACTCCCAAGGCTCTTCCTTGTCCTCCTCGGTCTCTTCCTGGCTCTCCCCGTTTTCGCGGAGGAGCTGCCGGACGGTGTCCGCAAGGGTAAGCTCCCCAACGGGCTCTCGTACTACCTCTTTTCCGACGACAGTTTCAAAGGGGAGACGCACTTCGTACTGCTCCAAAATGTAGGCTCCATCCTCGAAGAAGACGCTGAGGACGGCATCGCCCATTTCCTCGAGCACCTCGCCTTCGGACAGACGGAGCATTTCCCTTCCGGGCTTATGAATACGCTCAGAGACCGTATCGGTGACAGCTTCTCTGCCTACACGGGACAGGATCAGACCACCTATTCGCTCTACGGCATCCCGTCCGATAACCCCGACTTGGTTTCTATGGTGTTCGACGTGCTCCACGACTGGGCACACGGCGTCAAAATTACCCCTCAGGGCGTGGAAAAAGAGAGGGGCATCATTATGGAAGAGTGGCGCAGCCGCGAAGGCGTGTCCCGCCGGCTGAATTGGTTCATTGCCCCCTACGTCTACAATTACTCCAAGTACGGTGAGCGCCAGGTGATAGGGACACCGGAGACCATCTCCGCCTTTACGCCCGGGATGATCCGTTCCTTCTACGACAAGTGGTACCGTCCGGAGCTCCAATGTGTCATCATTGTAGGCGACTTCGATCTTGGTCTGTACGAAAAGACAATTTCGGACAGGTTCTCGGATCTGCGTGGTACGGACGTAAAAAAACTCCGGGTACGTACCGAGATTAAAGACAATCCCGAGCCCCTCTTCGGCGCCTTCTCGGATCCCGAAAACGTCTCCGACTCTTTCGGCATCTATCAGCGTGTCGCAGTCTCTGCAGACGAGAAGACCAACGTCCGCGAGAACCTCCTCACGATGATCTTTAACCGCCTCATCGCTCAGCGCATCTCCGGGCTCCGTGCCGCCGGCATCGACAAGTTCGTGGCGGCGACGATGACGTACGGTCCCATCGTCCGCGGCTACTCCCAAGGCGCTTGGGACGTGGTCCCCTTTGAGGGCCAAGAGAAAGAGGCACTTGACCAAATCCTCTCACTTCGCGAGACGATCCGTAGGACGGGCTTTGGTGAGGACGAGTTTGATGCGGCCAAGGAGGCGATCTTCAGAGATCTCAACGGTCTGCTCGAGAGTGGTGATCCCCTCGGTACGCCCAACAACTGGGTCGACGTCTTCCGCCAAAATTACCTCTACGGGCTTCCCGTCCGCTCCATGACCGAGACGCTCCGCAATAACGTCGAGACCCTCGTGGAGATCGAGAACGACGACCTCACGGACTGGATACGCTCCTGGATGGGCGACGAGAAGAACATCGCTTTCCTCACCTACGCAGACACCAAGGGCGGGATGCCCCTCACTCTGGACGACTTCAAAGCGTCCGTGGCTAAGGCCAAGGCCGCTCCCGACCTCGTCCACCCCGAAGCCCCCGTTATCTCGGGTGCCCTCATCGACTTCACCGTCACCAAGGGTAAGATTGTCTCCGAAAAGGTTATCCCCGAGCTCGAAGCCAAGGAGTGGACACTCTCCAATGGTGCCCGCCTGGTCTTCAAGAACGTGCCGGAGATGAAAGGACAGTCCTTCTTCGTGGCTTCCGCGATGGGCGGACACTCCGTCGTGGCTCCGGAGGACCTCCCCTCCTATAACGCTATGCAGGCCCTCGTCCTCAAGAGCGGTCTCTATAAGTACTCCCAGGAGAGCCTCTCCCGCTGGCTCGCCGAGAAAGGCATCGAAGCCAATCTCTCGATCGAAAACTTCACGGACGGCTTTGGCGGCAACGTGGACACGGCGCACCTCGAGGATCTGCTCAGCTACGCGTATCTGCTCTTCACGCGCCAAAATTTTGACCGGAGCCTCTACGACCGCTTCGTGGAGCGCGCCCGTTTCGTGGCAGAGAACTCGGTCTCCAATCCGGCCGAAGCCGTGAATGACTCCGTGAACCGCATCCTTTTCCCGCCCTCTCCCCTCAATCCCGTCCACGACGCCCGTTTCTTCGGCGCGATGAAGTACGAGGATATGGCCCGGCTGTACGCGGATAAGTTCGGTAACGCCGCCGACTTCACGTTTGCCCTCGTTGGCGACCTCTCCGAAGCCGACGCCAAGGCGTTGACCGAAAAGTACATCGCCTCCCTGCCCGGCAAACCCGGTACGACGCCCCGCACCTATAAGCCCATGGACTTCACGGCGCCCGATCCCGTGATCGAGCGCGAGATCGTCACGGAGCTCCCCGGCAACTCGGGTCGTGTCCAGCTCTCCTACCTCCGCGACCAGTCGCTCAGCGAGCGTGAGGAGAAAGCCCTGACCCTCTTCGAGTATATGCTGAACTCCCGCCTCTTCACCGTCCTCAGAGAAGAGGAGAGCGGCACCTACAGCGTGAGCGCGCGTGCCCTCTACACCAAAGTCCCCGTGCCCTCCACCACTGTGGACGTCTTCTTCGAGACAGAGAGCGACAAAGCCGACTACCTCAGAGGTAAAGCCCTCGACATACTCGCCTCTTTCACCGACGGGACGTTCTCCGACGACGACTTCAAGAAAGCCCGCCTGCAGCTCGCTTCCGGTGAGATGGCAGACATAGCCATAGACGAACACGCGGATGCCAATCCGATCATCTGGCTTGCTCTCTTGAATGCCTACGCCGAAAACGGCTCCGTCAAGTCGCCCTCTGAGTCCGGTAAACCCTCCGTCCTCTTCAGTGACCTCACTCCGGACGATGTCCAAGCCGTGGCCCGTAAAGTGCTACAGGACGGCAAGCGGCGGAGCATCACGGTGAAGTCCGCGCCTGCTAAGGACGGCTCTTGGGAGCTCTCCTTCTGACTCCCGTCCTTCGCGCTGCTTCCGCCGTACCGATTTAGGTACGTGCGAGAAGATATTTTCGGTCTGTATCTCTTTCCGCGGAGATACAGACCGAAAACTTATCCCCGGCCTGTACTTCCCTCAGAGGAGGATTAACAAGTGAAAAATGGCTATCTTTGAGAAAACGAATTTTTCTGCACGAATCATTTTATTTCACACCTTTCATACCCCTACGTCCGATAAATGAGACCAAAGACTCTTGCCGTGCTTGTCTTAGGCGCACTGATGGCTGTGCCTTTTGCCCCTCTTGCGGCACAAAACACCAAGAACATTTCCTTTACCGAGCGCGCCCGCGTCGAAGTAAAGGACAATACGTATCCTTCCAAACGTCCCGACGAAGGCGCCCGACTCTTCAAGAGCAAGGCCGTGGAGGCCGAAATAGCCCGTGTCTCCAAGCTCATCAAGAATCCCAAACTGAGATGGATGTTCCAAAACACCTATCCCAATACCATCGATACCACCGTACATTTCCGCTACGACAAGGACGGTAAGCCCGAGACGTTTGTCTACACCGGAGACCTCTCCGCGATGTGGCTCCGTGACTCCGGGGCACAGGTTTGGCCCTATCTCCACTTGGCAAACGAAGACAAAGAGCTCCGGGACATGCTCAAGGGCGTCATCCGTATGCAGATGGTTCAGATCGTCCGTGACCCCTATGCCAACGCCTTCTACGACAGTCCCGACGAGGTCTCAGAGTGGGCCAAGGATCTTACGAAGATGCTCCCCGGCGTACACGAAAGGAAGTGGGAAATAGACTCCCTCTGCTACCCGATCAGACTCGCTTACGAGTACTGGAAGATTACGGGCGACGCGTCCATCTTCGACGACACTTTCCGCCTCGCGCTCCGTACCATCCTTGCCACTTTTAGGAACCAACAGCGTAAGGAGGACAGAGGCGACTACTCTTTCCAGAGGGTGACGAGCCGCTCCTCCGACACCAAGAGCAATGACGGCTATGGTGAACCGGTGAACCCCGTCGGTCTCATCGTGAGCGCCTTCCGACCCAGTGATGACGCGACGCACTTCCAGTTCCTCGTCCCCTCCAACTTCTTTGCCGTCACTTCTTCCCGTAAGGCTGCAGAGATGGCCGAGACAGGGTTTGGCGATAAGGCGTTGGCAGAGGACTTCCGCGCCCTTGCTTCCGAAGTGGAAGCGGCACTGCATAAGTACGCCGTGACGACGCACCCCAAGTACGGGATGGTCTACGCCTTTGAGACCGACGGCTTCGGCAACCACTACCTGATGGACGACGCCAACGTCCCCTCCCTCATCGCCATGCCGTATCTCGGCGATATGCCGGTGGACGATTTCGTGTACCAAAATACGCGCCGCATGCTGCTCAGCACGGACAACCCCTATTTCTTCAAGGGCGAAAAGTTCGAGGGCATAGGCGGCCCCCACATCGGCTACGATTATATCTGGCCGATGAGTATCATGATGCGCGCGTTCACTTCCACGAGTGACGAGGAGATCCTCCACTGCCTGCAGATGCTTGTCGACTCCGACGCCGGCACGGGACTGATTCACGAGTCGTTCCACAAAGACGACCCCTACAAGTACACCCGCCCGTGGTTCGCTTGGCAAAACGGACTCTTCGGAGAGCTCGTCCTCAAACTCGTCAAGGAGGGCAAAACGGACCTCCTGAATCAAGTAAAATAACCCCCAAAGAGTGTATGGATTACAAAGACTTGAGACACAAGACGGCTTTCGACTTCTGCACGGAGAAGGAAGCCAAGGAGTGGTTCCTCGACGATATGGAGCTCTCCCGTGAGGAGTACCTCGAAGACGCTAATGCGGACGACACGTTCCGGGCCCTCGGTCTGATGGACGTCGCCGACGCCAAGGACGACGCGGCACTGATGGCTGCGATCAAGAAGGAATTTAAGGCCGAGCTGGACGACTTTTTCGACGGCGAAGCATACTGAGGCCGCTTTAAGCTCGAAGTCCGGAGCTTCGAGTGCTTTATGACCTCGAAAAAAGAGATACGTACCGAGAAACTTGTCTCGGTACGTATCTCTCTTCTTCGCCGGTCTGTACCAAAATTGGCTCTCGGTACGTGCAAGATTTTCTTCCGCCTCAGTCTAAGCGGGAGAGGATGTTGCGGGCAGTCTCAAAAGGGTCTTCGGAGGGCTTAATGGGGATGAGTTCAAGTCCGCGACGCTCCATACCCCGTATCCAGGTCATCTGCCTCTTGGAGAATTGGTGGATGGCGGTCTCCAGCTGCTTAAACATCTCCTCATAGCCGTATTTGCCCAAGACATACTCCGTGACGAAGCGGTACTCAAGTCCGTAGGCGATGAGCGGCTCGGGGGAGCCGATGCGCTCGAGGAGCCTTTTGACTTCGTCGATCATACCCTCTTCGAGACGTGCCTTGAGGCGGCGCGTGATCCTTTCCCGGCGTACCTCTCTCGGTACGTCGAGGTAAAAGACGGGTCCCGACAGGGACGGGTAGACCGTTTCTGCTGCGTGAGGCGCCATTTTTTGCTCGATGGCGCGGATGAGCCTGCGGGGGTTCTTTGGGTCGTCCAAGTCCGCTTCGTCCTCTTTTTTCAGCCTGTACCACTCTTTTTGCAACGCCTCTAAGGGAAGCTTTTCGAGACGGTCCCTCAGTGCCCTGTCTTCCGAAGTGCCGGAGAGCGCGTAGCCTTTCCGCAGCGCTTCGACATACAGCCCGCTGCCCCCGCAGAGTATGGGGGTGGGGTGTGCGGGGAGGCGGGAGAGGACGTCGTGGGCGTCCCGGAGATAGCGGTGGATGTTGTACCGCTCGCCGGGCTCTGCGATGTCGATGAGGTAGTAAGGGATGGGTACGCCCTCCACGACGTACTCGGAGAGGTCTTTGCCGGTGCCGATGTCCATCCCGCGGTACACCTGTCTGGAGTCTCCGCTGAGGATGGGTGCCGTACCAAGCAAAAAAGAGAGCCGTGCGGCGACAGCCGTTTTGCCCGTTGCCGTCGGCCCTATGAGTGTGATGATTTCCAAACCCGGACTAAGCGTGTCAGTGATTCAGGAGACGGTCGGGATAGACCCCTTTGTCGTGGAGCTCTTTGAACTTCGCTACCACCGCGGCGCGGTCGGAGGAGTACGTTACGCCGAACCACTTTGAGGGCGTGTCGAGGACTCTGACCGTCACCGTGCCGTTATTGATCAGGGTGTCCACACAGCTCGGGATGTAGTATTCGGCTTTTTCCGCACCGAGATTCTTGTCGAGGAAAGCCTTAAAGCCCTCTTCGGCGTAGTCGAAGTAATCGGGCGTGAAACCCCACATATTCATGGATACGGGCGTGTCTTCGGCGAGGGTTTGCTCCCGGCCGTTTTCGTCGGTGAAAGCGATCTCTCCCTTCTCGTTGCGCTGGATCGCGGTTCTTTCGACGACCTTGGTGAGGAAGCCGTCCCGGTCTGTCTCGCAGACGCCCCTTGCTACGGATCCGCCTTCGCTGAGTGTATTACCGACGCGGTAGCCGATCATGCAGTAAGTGTTCTTTTTGCCTTCGACGGAGGTGAGGAAATCCGCCAGTATCTTGAAGCTCTCTGCTCCGTAGAAGTCGTCGGCGTTGATTATGGCAAAAGGCTCTTTGATGACCTCTTTGCCCATCAGGAGGGCGTGGTTCGTGCCCCAAGGTTTGGTGCGGGTGGAGCCTTCGGGGAGGCGGTACCCTTCGGGAAGCTTGTCCAGAGACTGGAAGACGATTTCTGTGGGGATGTGGCCGGAGTATTTGGATAGGATTTTACTCTTGAAGTCCTCTTCGAAGTCCTTGCGAATCACAAAGACGACCTTGCCGAAGCCCGCTTTCACGGCGTCGTAGATGGAGTAGTCCATAATGGTCTCACCGTTGGGTCCGAGACCGTCGATCTGTTTGAGACCGCCGTAGCGAGAGCCCATACCGGCAGCGAGTACGAATAATGTAGGTTTCATTTGGTATGAGATAAAAATGTATGTATGATTGGTTTAATCTATTCTTATTCTTCGGTGAGTGCGCGTCGGAGGCGCAGCATCTTCTTCATCAGTCCTTCCATCAGATCCAGACGGAGCATATTGGCTCCGTCGGAAAGGGCCTCCGAGGGTCTGGGGTGTGTCTCTATAAAGAGTCCGTCGGCTCCCACAGCGATGGCGGCGGAGGCGATGGTGTCGATGAAGCGGGGCACGCCGCCTGTCACGCCGTCAGCCTGGTTGGGGCGCTGGAGGGAGTGGGTCACGTCCATAATGACCGGGAAGCCGAAAGCCTGCATCTCGGGGATGTTGCGGAAATCGACGACGAGATCCCCGTAGCCGAAAGAATTGCCGCGGTCGGTGAGGAGGACGGCGGGGTTACCGCTTTGGGTCACTTTGTCGGCTGCGAATCTCATCGCGGACGGAGCCATAAACTGTCCTTTCTTGATATTGACGACTTTGCCGGTCTTGGCGGCGGCGACGAGGAGGTCTGTTTGGCGCGAAAGAAACGCCGGTATCTGGAGGACGTCGACGTACTCGGCTGCCATAGCGGCTTCGTGTGCTTCGTGGATGTCGGTCACTACGGGGACCCCGAAGTCGTCCCTCACTTTCCCCAAGATTTTGAGTGCCTTTTCGTCCCCTATGCCGGTGAAGGAGTCAAGTCGTGAGCGGTTGGCTTTGCGGTAGGAGCCTTTGAAGATGAGGGGGATCCCCAGCTTCCCGGAGAGGGAGACCAGTACTTCTGCCGTCTCCATGACGACGGCTTCGCTCTCGACGGCACAGGGTCCTGCCATCAGGAAAAAAACGGCAGAAGACGAGGCGAGATCTTGGGTGAGGGTTTTATACAATTCCATGATGATGCGGATGAAGACCTATACACCGAGCGCCGAAAAAAGGAGATACGTACCGGGACGGAGACGAGGTACGTACCGGGAGGAAACTTTCGCCCGTACCGGGAGACGTGTCTCGGTCTGTATCTCTTTTCGTTGAAAAACAGGTACGCATTCCGAGGCTCTTGGTCATAGGGCGGGGATGGTGACGGACGCGGCTTTCAGCCCCGGCGCGGAGGCCGTGAGCGTGAGGATTCCGGTGTTGCCGTCGGGTGCGACGATGGCGGTGAGCTCGCCGGAGAAGGCGGGCATCTTTTCGCTCTGGAAAGGCACGATGCACGTCGGGTCGCCATTGGCTGTGGCTACCCACCGACCTTGACCGGAGACAGAGAAGGTGATTTCGTTATTGGCGGGTGGGCAGAGGTTCCCCATCTTGTCCACCACTTGGACGCGGAAATAGACAAGGTGCTCGGTGTCGGAAGCGGGGATGCCCTGCATATCCGACGGGTCTTCGAGGAGGAGGCGGACTTCGTACGGCTCGCCTGCGGTGCGGACGATTTTCTCTTCGCGGGCGGTACCGCTATTGTCGTAGGCTACGACTTTGATTTCGCCCGGCTCGTACTTCGTGTCCATCCACATCAGACGGTAGCGGGGTTGGCGGCTGAGGTCTTTGTCTGTCGTATTGTCTACCGTGAGGCGGGTGTCTTTCGTCCGTTTGCCTTGGCTCTTGCCGTTGATGAAGAGCTCGGCAGTGGGGTAGGAGGTGTAGACGAAGACGGGGGTTACTTCGCCCTCTCTCCCGGGCCAGGTCCAGTGCGGGAGGACGTGGAGGGTTGTTTCGCCCTTGTTCCAGTGGGAGCGGTAGAGGTAAAAGCGATCCTTGGGGATGCCGGCGAGGTCGACGGCTCCGAAGAGCGAGGAGTGGCTCGGCCAATTGGTGTAGTAGGGCGTGGGTTCCCCAAGGTAATCGATGCCGGTCCAGATGAATTCGCCCATGTTGTACCAAAAGTCGTCGTGCCGCATCCAGTCATCCTCGGGCAGGTTGCTCCAAGAGCAATGCTCGACGTCGTAGGAGCTCGCCTGATGGTCGTCATAGACTGCCATAGACTTGCGGACGACGGGAAACTTGTACACCCCTCTGGACGAAAGGGTGGACGCGGTCTCGGTGCCGAGGACGAGCCTCTGAGGTAGTTTTTGGTACGCCTCAGGGTAGTGCCATGGGCGGTAATTGAAGCCCGCGACATCCATCACTGCGGCAAAGCCGTTCCGGGTGACAGCAGTGGGGTTATCCATCCCTTGGGTCACGGGACGTGTGGGATCCTCACGGTGCGCGATGTCTTGGAGGTAGCGGGCGACTTGGCTGCCCCCCTCTCTGCCTTGTTCGTAGACTTCGTTGCCGATGCACCACATGACGACGGAGGGGTAGTTGCGGAAGTGGCGGATCGCGGCGACGAGGTCCCGCTCAGCCCAGTCGTCGAATAGGAGATTGTAGCCGTTTTTGACCTTAGGCACTTTCCACTCGTCGAAGGTCTCTACCATAAGCATCATACCCATCTCGTCGGTGAGCTCGACGAGCTCGGGCGAGGGCATATTATGGGAGGTGCGGATGGCGTTGGCTCCCATATCCTGCATCTGCCGGATCTGCCGGCGGAGGGCTACCTTATTGACTGCGGCGCCCAGCGGACCCAGGTCGTGGTGGAGGCATACGCCCCGGAATTTTGTGAGCTTACCATTGAGGTAGAACCCCTTGTCTGCCACAATCTCGATGGTACGTATCCCGAATCGGGAGAGATAGCTGTCTACGAGCCTGCCGTCCACGAAGAGTTCGCTCTTCGCGGTGTAGAGGTGCGGGGTCTCGAGATCCCAGAGCTTGGGGTCCGGCACCTTGATGTTTTGCTCAAAGGTCTCTCCGAAAAGCTGTGTCCCCGGGATCTCTTGGTACGAGACAAGTCGATTGCCGTTATAGATCGAAGTGCGCAGCGAGAGACGGGAGGAGAGGTCGCCTGCCCCACGGACTTCGGTGCGTACTTTTACCTGAGCGAAATCTTCGTTCACTACGGGGGTGGTGATATACGTCCCCCAGTCTTTGATTCTTACTTTGGACGGGGAGACCATCAGGTAGACGTTGCGGTAGAGACCTGCGCCGGGGTACCAGCGGGAGAAGTCGCCCGCATTCTCCAAGCGTATCGCTATGGTCTGTTCTTTTTGGGACTTGTCGAGGAACCGGGTGATGTCGAGGGCATAGGAGTTGTAGCCGTACGGCCACCCGCCGGCTTCGTTGCCGTTCACGAAGACTCGGCTGTGGCTCATGGCGCCGTCGATGTATAGCGTCACGTCTCCGAGGCTTTCGGGGGATTGGTTGAGGTCAAAAGTGTAGCGGTACCATCCCGTGCCGACAAACGGCAGCCCTCCGGTACGTCCTGCGTGCTCGAGGGCTTCTTTCTGTCCATCCTGCGTGATGGCTACGTTTTGGCGGTCGTTATTGGGAGAAAAAGGCCCGTATATGGCCCAGTCGTGAGGCACGGAGACTTCCTGCCACGTGCTGTCGTCATACCCCGGCATCGCAAAAGCCGGATCATCATCCCGCGTGAAGCGCCATCCCTCGTGGAGTCTGAGGACTTCGCGCGGAGCAGTGATGTGCGAGAGAAAGGTCTGGGCAGATGCCCCCGAGAGGGCGGAGACCAAGGCCAAAAACAGATACAGGACTTTTTTCATAGACTTATTGTGAGTAAGGGAAAAGAGGTACGGACCGAGAAAGTTTTTTTGGTCTGTACGAGCTTGGAGCGTAGGTACGGTCGGCGAGATCGTCTCGGTACGGCCGAAATTATTTCGTGCATCGGAGGGTTTAATACGAAAAACTGGAGCCGCCGAGGAACTCCCTCATCAGGGACGTGGGCGGCATGTGTTTGAGCTCTATCGGCTCGAAAAGTCTTAGGAGCCTCAGAAGCCGCTCTGCAGTGGGAAAGGCGGGGCTTACTTCCGGCACTTGCGCCAGTGCCACTTCGGCCTGGGGACGGAGGGCGGCAAACTCGTACATCATGGCGCTGTTGAAGACCGCGTCCGCGTTCTCCTGGAAAGGGAAGATCCACTTCTCTTCGCCCGCCCTCACCGAGTTCCATCTGAGGATGTTTCCCTCTGCCGTAGTCCCGCGGTACTTGAGGTCGCGGACGATGCGCCTAAGGAGACGGTTGTCGCTCGTGGAGAGCCAATTGTGGCTGTCGAGAGAGAGGGTCGTGAGGGCGGAGACGTAGATTTTGAAGACTTTCGAGTGGTCCACGCCTCTGAGCAGCTCGGGGTTCAGCCCGTGTATGCCTTCGAAGATGAGGATGTCCTGGTCTCCGAGGGTGAGGGTGTTTTCGCTCCTCATCTCGCGAAGTCCGGACTGGAAATTGTACGTCGGCATCTGTACGGTCTCGCCTTCGGTGAGACGATTGAGCACGTCATTGAGGAACTCGAGATCGATGGCGTGCAGGCTTTCGTAGTCGAGCTCTCCGTATTCGTCCAAAGGCGTCTCCGTGCGGTTGACGTAGAAGTTGTCGAGGGCTATGGCGTGAGGCTCCAGCAGATTCGTGATGAGCTGTGTCCTTAGTCTCATGCTCGTCGTCGTCTTGCCCGAAGAGGAAGGCCCTGCGATGAGGATGATGCGGAGCCCCTCTTCACGGTGCCGGCGGGCGATTTCGGCTGCGATCTCGGCGATGTTGCGCTCCTGCCGGGCTTCGGCGATGGTAATGAGGTCGGCGGCTTTGCCCTCCCGTATCTTGCGGTTGAGGGGGCCGGCGTCTTCCACGCCGAGCATGGAGATGAGGGAGATGTGCTCGCTGAAGACTTGGAAAAGTTTCGGCTGGGCGACCCAAGGCGAGAGCTTATGGGGGTCGGTGGCGTCGGGGACGCGGAGGAGGAAGCCGTCGAAGTAGTTCTCCAATCCGAAGAGGGGGACGCATCCTGCCGACGGCGCCGTGATGCCGAAGAGGAAATCGGTGTACCCGGCTATCTCGGTGAGCGTGACGTAAAACTTCCCCTGCGCCTCGATGAGGTCGGCCGTTTCCCTCCTGTGGTGTGTCCTGAAGTGATCGATGGCGATGGACGAAGGCACCCGTGAGCGGGTAATGGGGCAGTCTTCCCGAATCAACTCTTCCATACGGCTCTTGAGCGAAGAGACGGTGTCTTTGGGGAGCGGTTTTTTGTCCACCACGACGCCATAGTAGCCGTGTGAAATCGCGTGCTCCACTTTCACCGAGAGTCCGAGGTCGTCCGCGGCTTTGTAGAGGAGGAGGGCAAGGGTACGGGCGTAGGCTCGCCGTCCCGCGTTTCTATGGATGTCGAGGTACTCTATCGTGCAATCCCTCATCAAAGAGAGGTCGAGCGAGCGGGTGTGGTTATTGACCAGGCAGAGAATCGGGTCGCCGTCGAGGATGTCCGTGAGCTCTTCCCGGCGGGACCGGAAGAGTTCGAACGGTGTGGTGCCGATTTCGGCACGCACCTTTAGTCCAATGGGATTTATCGTGATGGTAATGTCGCGAAGCATATATGCCGGAAATAATTATCGTAGGGTGTCCCTCCATTACGGTAAAGTTAAACATTTTCTCCGAAAGGCGTACCTTGTACCTCTTTTTGCCCCACAAAACGACCCTAATCCTGCCCAAAAGAGGCGTGACGCGCGGAGCGTGAAGGATAGAGATTTGGTACAGACCGAGAGGTCCTTTTGGTACAGGCCGAAAAAGTGAAAAGGTACAGACCGCGAAAATCTTCTCGGTCTGTACCTCTTTCACGTCGAGGACACAGGGTCAGTCGTTCAGCGCTTCCTTAATCATAAAGTGAAGCGCCGTGTAGTGACCGGAGTCGGCTCCGGACGACCTGCGGACGTCAATCACCTGCTGCGCGCGACCAAGCGCGTTCCAGAGATGACCTTTGGCTTCAATCTTGGGCGTGGAGAACTTGTCCTTGCCCTTGGTGCCTGCCCGCACTTCGAGGCAGTCGAGGAGGGCATTGACGAATCCGTACTGCATATTTTTTTCCACGGGTGTGAGGGCACCCGCGTTTTGCCACACGAAGTTGCCGAGGTCATCAAGGTACATCTCTTGGGTGTAGACGTCTCCCCCGCCGCCTTGGAGCGCGGCATCGGTGGAGAGCTTGCCGAGGGTGGAGTTATTCACGAGACCGCTCATCGTAGAAATCATATCATCAGAGTAGTTCGTGACGGTCTTGCCGAGCTTGTCGGTGACTTCCTCGGTGGCCATCCAGTAGGGGAAGTCCAAGGTCTCTTTAAGCACGAAAAAGAGGGCTTCGCGCTGCTTGTCACGGGGTACGGGGCTGAACTTCGTCTGACCGTCGCCCTGCATATTGAGGTTACGGCGGAAGCCTCCGATATAGGTGCGGACGTGTCCCATATACTGACGGAATTGCCCGCGAATCTCGGAGAGCAGGCGCTCCTGATTGGTGTAGTCTTCGCCTTTCTCGCCCGTCCACTTGAAGAGGTTTTCCACGGTGAGCTTGAGGTTTTTGATCCCAAGGGCGGAAGCGGCGACAGCGTCATCGGAAAGGTCTTCGGTCTGTGCGGTGGGGTCGTTTTTCTCCAAAATCTGCTGCGGACCGTAGGCGTAGCGGAGATCGCCCGCGTGCTCGTCGATCCAGGAGCGGAGGGTGGGTAGCTCGTCCTGCGGGGTCTTGGCGTCCAAGATGGGCTTATACCCCCACTTGATGGCGTAGATGTCGTAGATGCCGAGGCGGGGCGGCAGGAAGTTCGTCACACCGTCGCCCGGCTGTGTGACATAATTGTAGCGCGCATAGTCCATAATGGAAGGCGTGGTCCCCCACTCACTCGTGAACTTGGGGCTCCTCAGTTGCTGCACCGAGTAGGCACTCGAGGCACCCATATTGTGCATCAAACCGAGCGTATGGCCCACTTCGTGAGCGACGAGGTAGCGGAGCATCGGTCCTAATACGGTGAGGTCGTAATTGAGACTGCGGGCGGCAGGGTCGGCGGCAGCCGTCTGGACGAAGCGCCAGGAGTGAAGGAGCTGGAGGACGTTGTGGTAGAAGTAAACCGACGCTTGCAGGATCTCGCCCGAGCGCGGGTCGGTCCAAGAGGGTCCCATCGCATTGGCTTGGCGCGAGGAGGAGTACACAAGGCAGCTGTAGCGGGCATCCTGGGGATTAAAAGAAGGGTCATCGGGGTAGGGCTTGGCGATGATGGCATCTTTGAAGCCGATGGCTTCGAAGGCCGCCTGCCAGTCCTCTATACCCTCCTTGAGGAACGGGTACCACTCTTTGGGGAACGCGTTATCGATATAGTAGACGATTTGCTTCTGAGGCACGACAAGCTCTCCACGCTTGTAGGCTTCGAGGTCTTCGGGCTTAGGCTCGAGCCGCCAACGGTTGATGTAGTAGACTTTGTCCATCGTCATCTTCTTCGTGGTCACTCTCGTGGAGCTGTCGAGGAAGTACCCGATGCGGTCGTCTGCCAGACGCGGACGCATCACGTCGTCCGGCAGAAGAAGCATCGAGCCATTCACTACGGCGGTGAAAGGCTCCTTATCCACGGTGTAGACGGCACGGAGGGTGACGTTGAAATTGGTGGGGAAGCTGCTGATGTCCGTGATGGAGGAAAGATCCTTCTTGAACGAGCCGCTGAGCTTCTTCATCCCAAAGAAAGCGTCGAAGGGACTTTTGGGCAAAAAAGGCGACATAGGCTCATCGTCCGTGAGGAAAAGGCTCGTCGCGTTGATGACCATGGCCGAAGAGTCGGGCTTCCAAGTCTCGATCTTGAAGGCGCTGAGGATGGGGTCGAGGTTATTGTCTTTGACGCGCGCGGCAATCGAGGACTCCGGGTTCGTGAGGATGGAGGTGCTTACCTCGTGGAGGTAGAGCTTGGTGTCGTCCTTGGACCAGGAGACGGTGAGGGGGTTGGAGGGCATCTGACCGGCGATGACGTCTTTGTTATCGGAGATGCCGGCGACGCGCCCGGAGAAAAGGAGCGGTTTGCCTAAGAGGGCTTTCGGGATCTCCAAGTAGAGCTTGCCGTCAAGGAGGTGCAGGGTGATGAAGCCCTTCTCGGTGCGGGCACCTTTGAGGACGTCCGCGTACTTTTTGCCTTTCTTGTCGGCTTTCTTGTCGTCGTCCGTGTCCGCTTTCTTGTCCTCCTTATTCTTGACCGCGTCGACGATGTCTCCGAAGTCTTGTGCAAGGACAGGGGCGTGACTGAGCGAGAGTGCTCCGAAGAGCAGCGCGGAGAGGAGGGAGGTCCTTGCCTCTGTGGGGATAAAATTCATCTCGTGTGTCTGTATGTGGGGTGATTTACTTATTGTGCCGCTATTTTGTCTTCCATCTCTTTGCGGAATGGGGCGTAGGCATTGCCTATCGTCTGGAGGTCGATGCCGGCCATCGCTTTTATCTCGCTTCGGAGGGCGTTGTATTTGTCGATCATAATCTGGTAGCCTGCCATCTCGGCTTTATTTTCTTCCTCGGTGTACATCACCATCCGGAGCACGTAGTCGGCGATGTCTCGGTCGGCTTTCCATGCGCGGTAAAACTTGAATGAATTGAACTCGTCGTACGTCCAAAATCCGTCCTGCTTGATAGAGTACTTAGGGTCTTTTATCTCACCGAGGTTCTTGCCGTAGAGGTCTTGGGAGAAGCTGAAAAAGAGCTCCGGAGCGGATGCGCGGTACTTGAAGACAAACTGCCAGAGCGCAAAGTGGGCGTAGGGGGCAAAGTCCTTGAAGTAGGCTTCTCTCGTCTTGTACGTGGGCTCGCCTTTGGAGGAAGAGCCTTTGAGGACTTCACCCTCACGGTAGAGGTTGAGGGCGATGTTGTCGCGCGTGAATCCGGTGAGCGTCTCCGAGCCTCCGATCTGATACCGGACGGAGTCCGAGAGGAAGACGCGGGCGGGGAAGTATTTCTTCTTGAAGTCTGTGCTGTAGCTGTCGAAGAAGTACTTTTTGAGATAAATAAGGTTCTCCTCGATGACCGGCATATTCTCAGCCATCGTATGCTCTTCCCGCTCAAAGAACGGGACGTAGAGGTACGTGGCTCCCAAGCCCGAAGCCCCGAGGTCCCATATCGCGGTACGGGGGTCGAAGGTGTAGATGAGCTTGACGCCCGTCTCTTTGTAGAAGTCGAAGATGGTATGCGTAACGAAGTCCTGACCGTCTTCGATGGGGTACTCGGGAGTGCCGAGTTCGGCCGTGATGGGGGCTTCGTGGTTGCAGCTCTGAAGTGCCAACATCGCGAGTCCCAAGCCGAGACCTATAAGGTATTTAGTGGTAGTCATATCGTGCTGTCTGATTGGTGAAAAGGCTGTATGGGTGCAGAAAAGAGCTTCCCTATGGACGTCCCGCTTCGGGAGGTACAGACCGGGGCTTCGGCGAGACACGGACCGAAAATGTTTCGTGGTACGGACCCGGAAGAAGTTTTCGGTCTGTACCGGATTTCTGCGCGTCATACGGCCTCCGATTTTAGTTCTTGCCGAGCGCCGCGTCGCTGTTGAGTACGGCTTGCGGTACGGGTAAAGTATACTTGGGACTATTGGCGGGCAAGGTGAAGACTTCGCGGGTATTTGCTTCGCCGTCGGTGATGTACTCGTGGGTGAGCCCGGGCTTGCCCCATCTACGGAGGTCGAACCACCTCTGCATCTCGAAGCAAAGCTCCCTGCGCCTTTCGTCGCGCACCATCCGGATCATTTCCTCGTCGGAAGCGGGATCGGAGAGTGCGGCGGCTTCTTTCGTGAGGCGGGCGGCGCGAAGGGTGGCAAGGTCGGCGAGGGCACCCGCTCTGTCGCCTTTCATCGCCAGGGCTTCGGCACGGTTGAGGTAGGCTTCGGCGGAGCGGATGGCGTAGCCGTAGACAAGGGCGTCATCCGTGAGCCCGTTTTTATTGATGCTCGTGAAATAGGCGTAAATAGGATTCCAGAAGCCGCCGCCCACTCTTACTTTCTTCGCGGTGATGAAGTTGCCGACGTTATTGAAGTAGCGGAGGTCGCCTTCGCTGTAGAGGGCGAGAAGTTCGTCCGAAGGCTTGAAGTAGTAGAGGTGACCGGATGAGAGGGGCTTCGGCAGATAGAAACCGAAGGAGTAATTGATCTCGCGGTTGTCCTTGGTAATAAAGGGCTTGGTGTATTGGGGGTCTTCGGCGTTTTTGGCATTGAGGTCGCGGAGGTAGGCGTTTTTGGAGAGCGCGATGTCCGCGTATTCCTTGGCCTTGTCCCAATTACGCATATAGAGGAAGATGCGGGAGCCCAGGGTCGCCAGTGCAGCCTCATTCCAGCGGAAGATGTTCTTCGGAGCGTCGTCTTTTGCAAACGCCTGCATACCGGCTTCGAGATCCGAGATAATCACGTCGTAGACTTCGGCAAGGGTCGCGCGTGGGAAGTTGGTGTCCTCACCGTAAGTGTGGGTGTTGATCGGCACACCGGGTGTCTTGGAGGCTTCTGCCGGAGTGGTATAGGGATCGGCGTAGAGGTTCACGAGGAGGAAGTAGGCAAATGCCCTGATGGCGTGTGCTTCGCCCTCCAAGCGGGCTTTGTCCTCCGTTTTGCCCTCGATGCCGGCGACCTTCTCAAGCACGACATTGGCGGTGAGGATCTGGTGGTAGAGCTTCTCCCACGCAACGTCGTTTCTCAGACCGCCCTGAGGCGTGACTTCGGGGTTGTCTTGCCACGTGTAGTAGCCGTAGACTTCCTGACGGGTGTCGTCGCCATTGATATTGGCGGCGTTGTACATCGCGGTGACGTCGTCCGAGAGGAGCTCCACATACTCGTAGGGGAGATGCTCGTTTTTGAAGTATGCCTCTCCGTAGAGGATCTCTTCGTAGTCTTTTACCGTCGCAGGCACCCTTTCGTCCTGCGAGTACTCGTCGAGAAATGAATGGCACCCCGGGAAGAGGAGGCACATAAGACCGGAGAGAAGTACGCTTTTGGATAGCTGTGTCATAATCGTCATAGGGTCAGAAAGAGAGGTTGAGCGTAAGAGCGTAAGAGGGCAGTGGCGGCACGGAGCGTGAGCCAAAGCTCATCTGCGCCGGATCCTGACCTTTGAGGTCTTTGGAAGCCCAGAGGAAGAGGTTGTAGCCTTCGAGACGGACATTCGCATAAGAGAGACCAAGTCCCTGTATCCACTCCCGGGGGACATTGTAGGAGAGGGAGGCCGTTCGGAGGCGGAGGTGAGAGCCGTCGACGACGCGGAGGTCGGAGTAATTGTACATCTGCCAGCGGTTGAGCGCGAAGTCGTAGGGGAACGCGGGACCGCCACCGGCGATGCTCCGGCGGAACATCACGTCGTCGAGAGGCTCGGAGCTGAGCGCCGGTATGTTGGTCGTGGCTTCGTCACCGGGCTTCTGCCACCTGTCCACGAGGTCTTTGGAGAGATTCTGCTGGGGCTTCGGGGTTTTCTGACCCGAGTTGTCGTAGAGGTTATTGAGGCGGACTTTATTGCCGACACTGTAGCTGAAAAAGAGGTTGAGGGTAAGGTCTTTCCATCTGAGCGATGTGCCGATACCGCCCTGAGAGACGGGGACACGCTGTCCGCTCTCCGTGAGTACGGCGGCGAAAAACTCCTCTTTCGTCTCCCCTTCTTTGCGCTCCGTCTCAAGCCCTTTGAAGAGAGGCATACCGGGCGCGAGGTCATACCCTTTGACGTCTTTCTGTGTGCCGTCCGAGAGCCCGTCGAAGCGGTAGGAGAAGAAGGTATTCACCGGGAGACCGTTGCGGATGATGGTGCCATTGAGGTAATCGCGGTACGTGATCTCGGAGTTTACGCCACCGTCGGTGACGACGTTTGTGTTGCGTGCGCCGTTGAGCGAGAGCGTCCAAGTCCAGTCTTTCGTACGGAACGGCACGGCGGTGAGCATAAAGTCGAAGCCTTCGTTTTTGAGCGTACCGGCGTTGATCTGGATACTGTTCATCCCCACCGTCTTCGACACGGACTTATTGATGAGCTGATCCGTACCGATGCGGCGGTAGTAGTCGAAGGTAAAAGTGAGCCGGTTATCGAAGAGCGCGGTCTCGAAACCGAGGTTGTAAGAAGTGTTTTTCTCCCACCTCAGAAGGGGGTTCGGCAGAGTGGAGATGTGGCTTTGGAAGAGGCCGGAGACCGGATCGTACTCGCCGAAACGCATAATGAGGTTAGGCGTCTGCTCGTCGCTCACATTGCCCTGCAAGCCGTAGGAAGCCTTCACGGCGAGCATATTGACCCACGTCGCGTCTTTCATGAAGTCCTCGTTGTGGATGTTCCATCTCCCGGAGAGAGACCATATCGGCAAGAAGCGCGCTTTGGGGTCTTGGCCGAACTTATTCGACCCTTCCGCACGGACATTGAACGTCATCACGTACCTCATCCGGTAGGAATAGGTTAGGTTGGCGAAGAGGGATATGAAGTTCGAGAGGCGGTTCGTGATCAGGTCGGGCGTGTCCTGGAGTACCTTATTGTACGCCGGCCACTCTGCGGGATTGATGAACATAAAAGACTCACCGCGGTCGGGAAGATACCCGTACTGCGTGGAATTGAGTCCTGTGTACCGGATGGAGCGGAACTCCGGACCCGCGTTGATGGAGAGTACGTGCTCGGGGAGGAAGCGCCAGTTGTAGATCACTTGGGCGCGCCATTGCCAGCTGAGGTTTTGGTAGTTGCGTGAGCGAAGCAGTCCGCCATAGGGCAGGATGGCCTGCTCTTCCTTCCAGGCGGGAGCGGAAGGCCAGGGGTCTCCGAGGTTTATTCTTCGGAGCTTGGAAGCTTCGTAGGACTGTTCGTCGAACCACGTTTTCTCCGTGGTATTGGCGGCATTCACCCCGAAGGTGGTATTGATCTTGAAGTCGGTGAAGGGACGGTATTCGAGGAAGCCGACGACGTTAAAGCCATTGCTTTTCACGGTCTGTCCGGAGTGGTCGAGCTCGTTCATCATGTTGAAGCGGAGCTGGGTGAGGGTACCCTGCTGGTCGTTGTAGAAGACCCGGTTCCCAGCGTCGTCGAAGGCGGGGATGGCTCTCGACGTATTATAGGCGTACTCGTAAGGCGAGACGGTAGGGTACGTGTACTCTTTGTCTGAGCCGTTGACGCGCGCCTGCAGCTGTGCCGAGATTTTGTTGGAGGGGTTAAAGTTGAGCTTCAGCATACCGGAGTAATTGGTCACGCCCTTGTCTTTGACGACGTCGGGGTTCACCGTAATGTTGCCGGAAGCGTAGTAGGTAAGTCCCCGCGTGCCTCCGGAGACGGAGACGTTGTGGCGCTGTTGGAGCGAGTTTTGGTGCAGGATGTCGAACCAGTCCGTGTTCGTCTCTTCGAGCTTCTTTACTTCCTGCAGAAATTGCTCCTCAGTGAGTGTCCGGTCGTAGTAGTCCATCAGGAGTCCCTCGTAACCCACGCGGGAGACGGTGAAGGGGAAGGGCAGGGCGCGCTTTTGGATCTCTTTGGAGACGGCGATGCGCTCTTGGGAGTTCATGAGGTTCATCTGACCGTAGTTCGGCTTTTGCTCAAAAGTAAGGCTTCCGCTGTAGGAGAGTGAGAAGCGTCCTTCCGATCCTTTCTTTGTCGTGACGACGATGACGCCGTTGGCGGCGCGTACCCCGTATATGGCGGTGGCTGCGGCGTCTTTGAGGATGTCTATTTTCTCGATGTCCATCGGGTTAAGTCCGGAGATGGCGTTACCGATGAGGTTGATGTTGTCGAGGGAGTTTATTTCTTCGGCAGAGAGGGGGACGGGGTCATCGAGGATGATGCCGTCCACGACCCAGAGCGGCTCGCGACTGCCGGAGAGGGTGGAGACGCCGCGGACGCGTATCTTGGCTGCGGCTCCGGGTGTGGATACGTCGGTGAGGACGGTCATACCGGGGATTTTGCCGAGGAGCATATTGTCGATAGTGGAGACATTGCTCGTGAGCACGTCGGCGGCTTTTACCGTGACGACAGAGGAGGTGGAGAGGCGTTTGTCGATGTCTTGGTATCCGGTGCTCTCGACTTCCACACCTTTGAGCGTGCGGGCGTCGTCTTGAAGCGTGACGGTGACGGTTGTCGATTGGGGCTTCACTTCCTGGGACTTCATCCCGACGAACGAGTAGACGAGGACGAGGCTTTTGAGGCTCTCCACTTTAAGCGAATAGTTACCGTCCGCGTCCGTCGTCGCTCCGCGGTTGGAGCCTTTCACCCGCACGTTTGCTCCCGGGAGGGGGAGTCCGTCGCTGTCGAGGACTTTACCTCTGAGGATAACCCAGTTGCTCTCCTTGGAGGTGACGGTTATTTTCAATCCGTCGATGGTATACTTCAGGGGCGTATTCTTGAAAATACCGTCCAGCACGCTCCTCACGCTGCCGCCGGTCACAATGACGCGGACGTGCTTACTGATGCCGTCGAGGACGTCGGGTGGCGAGAGTACGATGTCGTAATCGGTCTGTGATTCGATGGAGGTCAAGACCTCCCTTAGGGACGCGTCGCTGAAGTTCATCGTGACTGCAGTGCGCGGACTTTGGGCAAAAAGACCCGTTGTCCCCGAGAGGAACAATAAGGTCCAAAGCAGAGATCGAAGAAGTCTCTTCGGAAGCAAATTTGCGGAGGGATCGCTCATAGCTCTCTTGACTTGTTGATTATTGAAGTGTATAAAATTTTATGGAATAAGCAGGATCGGGACAAATCTTCCAAAGACCCGAAATGCAGTCCGGAAATATAGTTTGCATTCGTAGTACGTCATTTGTCAACTGCAAACAAATGTAAGAAAAATAAACGAAACACTTTATAGACATCCGGGCTTTGCCGTTTTTGCACCCCCTATAAGACGCCCGGCTCTTCACGGTCGGGAGGGGCACAAGAGTGCAGGCAAAGTGTAGGGATTAAGCTACCTTTGCAGTCCGGTACTCGTGAATATCGTCACAAAAACAGACAGCCAACTATGAATTCATTGCTGAAAACCATCTTCGGACTGATGCTCCTCTTCGGCGGAATCCTTCCCTCCCCGGCGCAGGACTTGCCTTCCGTAGTCGTCAAAGACCTCGACGGCGCTCCCGTACGCACGGAGACCCTGAGGACGGAGGGGAAGCCTTTCGTCATCAGTTTCTTTGCCACTTGGTGCAAACCCTGTCTCCGTGAGCTTGATGCCGTCGCGGAAGTCTACGAGGAGTGGCAGGAAGAGACAGGGGTGACGATTTACGCCGTATCCATAGACGAGGGGGCGGATGTCCAAAAAGTCAAGCCTCTCGCCCGTGCCCACGATTGGGCGTATACCATTCTCTCCGATGCCAACGGCGACTTAAAGCGCGCAATGAATGTCGCTATGGTGCCGTCGCTTTTCGTCTTTGACGGGCGCGGCGAGCTCATCCACCGAGGCACCGGTTACGTGGACGGCGGAGAGTCGGAGATCATAGAAGTGATCCGGAAGCATTTGCCCCAATCGAAATAACCGCTGCCCCCTTGCCTGTCACAGGTCCCTATGCACGAGCCGAAAGAGATACGGACCAAAACGATCGCCTCGGTCTGTGACAAATGAGCTTGTGGTACGGGGCAAAAAGATCTTTTTGGCCTGTCCCCCGTGTCCCCCTTTTTCGCACAGACTTATTTTCCCGGATATGAGACCTTTCCCAAAAGATCCCCACCCAAAAATAAACACGCGACTACTCGCTCTGTTCTTCTCCCTCCTGTCCCTGCCGCTTTTTGCCCAAGACGGCGGGATGTACGCCCGCTTCGGTCTCGACACGGAGATGCACTACTCCACGATGCAGGAGACTAAGGGCTTTTACTCCGGTAGTTACCTCACAGGCAGCGTCGGCACCCGGTTTGTCGACCTTTCGCTGCGCTTCGAAGAGCTTTCGCACCCTTTGCCCGGCAGAGAGGCGGAAAGAGGGTGGGGGCTGCCGTTTGTGGCACTCACCGGTCGCTACGAAGGAGTGAGCCTCACGCTGGGCGATGTCTATGAGCAGTTTGGCTCCGGTCTCTTGCTCCGCGCCTACGAGGACAGAGCCCTCGGCATCGACAACAGCATCCGAGGCGCCCGTCTTGCCTACGCCTACCGCGATGCCTTTTCCCTCAAGGTCTTGGGCGGACAGCAGCGTAACCATTTTGACCGAGGTTGGAGGCTTTTTGCTCAAGACAGAGGCAGTCTCTACGGAGCGGATGCCGAGATTGCCCCGCTTTCTTTTTTCCAAAAGGGCGAAAATACGGATCCCCTCTCCCTCCGCATAGGCGGCTCGTACGTGCTCAAGCACGAAGCAGAGGACGAGATTTCGCGGGTGATGAACGGCACCCTCTATCGCCTCAGACAGCCCGTGAATGTCTCGGCGTGGTCGGCGCGTCTCTCGCTCTCCCAAAACGACTGGAACGTCTACGCCGAGTACGCCCGAAAGGGAGACGACCCCTCTGTGCTCAACGGCTTCGTCTACCGCCCCGGATCCGCCGTGATGCTGACGGCAAGCTACCTCTGGCGTCACTCGAGCCTTTTCCTCGGGGTGAGGCGCGCAGAGAACTTCGACTTCCGCTCCGAGCGTACCGCGGGAGACAACGACCTCAAGGTCAATTTTCTTCGCCCTTTCACCAGGCAGCACACCTACAGGCTGGCCGCCTTTTACGCCTACGCCACTCAGCCCTTGGGAGAGTGGAGCTTTCAGGCGGATTTTGCGACCAAGTTCCCCAAAGGTACGCCCCTCGGCGGACGCTATGGCCTGTCGATGAGGGCATCCGCTTCCGTCGTCCGCGGGACAAAGAAAGAGCCGGTGTCCCCGGACGGACAAGGAACACCGACCGCTTCCGACCTCATCGGCACTAATGGCTTGGAGAGCTCTTTCTTCGGTCTTGGCGACCCGCTCTTTCACGACTTCGACTTGGAGGTCACGAAGAAGTTCTCCCGCTCCTACACGATGAGCCTCTCCTATCTGAATCAGAGCTACAACAGGCTCGCCATCGAAGGGCACGCCGGTGCGGATCCCGTCATCAACAGCCATATCTTTGTATACGAGGGTAAGCACAAACTCTCCCCAAAAGTCACCCTCCGTACCGAACTCCAGTATTTTATGAGCCGTGAGGCCGAAGGCGATTGGCTCTTCGGTCTTGTGGAGTGTGCCTTGGCGCCCCATTTCGTTTTCTCCATTAGTGACCTCTGGAATGCCGGTGTGACGAAAGAACACTTCTATATGGGGAGTGTCGCGTGGTCCGGAGAGGCACACCGCCTCCAGCTCTCCTACGGCAAGACAGTGGACGGGGTCAATTGCTCCGGCGGGGTCTGCCGCTATATGCCCGCCACCCGGGGTCTTTATCTCACCTATTCCGTAGCGCTCTGACTTGTACCATCCATAGATAAATATGCACAGTCACAAACTCTCCCTCTTTGCCCTCCTTGTCTCCGGCGTCTCTCTCCTTGCGGGTTGCTCGGGGAAAATAGACGAAGACGCCCGCTGGGAAAAGCTCTCCGGGCAAAACGGCTCTCCCGAGCTCCAAAGCACAATCCTCATAGAGGAGTACACCGGTCAGAACTGCGTCAATTGCCCCGACGCGGCCGAACTCCTTCACGAGCAGGTATCGCTTCACCCCGACCGCGTCATCACTGTGGCACTCCACGCCAAGAGTACCGGACAGACCCGCCGGACCCTCGAAAACGAAGAGGCCGACCGACTTTTCCGCCACTTCTCACTCCCTACCGCGGTGCCGTGCATTATGGTCAACCGCCGGGTGCTTGCTTCGGACGGCAACCGCTACTCGAATAAGCGTGCGCTCTGGCCGGAGCTCATCAGTAAATCCGTCTCCGCTCCGGCTGTCCTCCGCCTCTCCGTCGAAGCGACGCACGAGGACGGTACCCTGACGTACGCGGTGACCGGCTCGAAAGCCACCCCGTCCTCGCCCCTGCCTTCCCGCCTTTCCCTCACGGTCTGGCTCGTCGAAGACCTATACTCGGGGCAGAAGGTCTTGGATAAGGAGAATCCCCGATTCCTCCACCGTAATGTCCTCCGAAAGGTACTGCTCGAGAAGAAAGCGTACACCCCGGGGACGCCGGTCAGAGAGACGGTCCGGATAGCTCCCGAGACCGCCAACCTCAAGTATGCCAAAGTCGTGGCTTTCGTCTCCAACGCCGAGACCGAGGAGATTCTTGAAGCCGGAATCCGCGCACTCGGCAAGCCCATCGAGGAGAGCGAAGGGGGCGGAGAAACGGGGACAGACGTGCCTAAGCCCGCGCCCTCTCTACCCCTCACTTTCGTCTGCGGCGATAAGGCGTACAAGTCCGGCGAAGAGATAGCCCCCGCGCTCATCGCGCACCACAAAGAGGACGCTATCGAGCTGGAGACTTCCCTTATTTCGGTAAAAGGCGGCACCACGGGGGCGAAGTATGACGTCAAAGTGGAAGCCATAGACCACAAGGACGAGGCAGACTGGGGTTTCTTCAGCGTCTGCCTCGAGCAGTGTGTCACTCTGGAAGGCTTGCCCAAAACCTATTCGTACAACGATTGGATCCTCTCTCCGAGCAGTATCGTCACCGTCCACCTCGGACTGAAAGGGGAGAGGCAGTCCAAAGCCGAGACCTACCGCGTGCGGGTGACGCTTTCGGCGGAAGGGAAAGTCGCGGGGACGTTTGACCTCCGCTACGATTACGTCCCCGAGAGGAATCCTTCCACTCCCGTTCCGCCCGCACCTGTCCCGGGTCCCGTCCCACCGGTTCCCGCAGTGCCGGAGAAACCCGCCCCTTTCCCGGAGGACAATAAGGACGAGAATAAGTCCAACATCGTGGTTATGGAGTTTACGGCACAATGGTGTCCACACTGTATCCATACCATGAACGATCTGCATGAGCAGGAACTGAAACTTAATCCGCACATGATTTTGGTCGTTGTTCACGGCATACCAACGTGCTACACAGAGGATCTTCTCGGAGACGACTCCCGCAAAGCTTATAACAGCCATTTGGGACCGGGCGGATACCCTACTTATTTTATCAATAACGACAGATATTCCTCGGAAGATAAGTATGACAAATTCCGCGAAAGGATTGAAAAAGTCCCCCTCGTGAAGTCCAAGCTGTCCGTGGAAAGAGTAGGAAGCGATAAAGTAAAGGTCAACTTCCAATCCAACCCCACGAGCCAAAGCTCGCTTGCCGGTCATCCTCACGTGAAGGTCCTCTTCTGGGTCGTGCAAAACAACATCGTTGCTTATCAGGCCACTATGGGGACACAGTACACGCATAATAACATCTTCCGAGGCTCGCTCAACGGAGACTGGGGTACCCCCTACGAGCCGGGAAAGGCTTACAGCGAGACGCTGTCTCTGCCGAAGGTGAAAAGTCTGCTGCCCGACGACTGTGAAGTCATCGCCATCGTGATGGATGCCACTTCGAAGATCTTCCTGGATGCCGTTAAGGTCGAGCTCTGATCTTACCCGAAGTCTCCTTATAGTTTGGTACGTACCGAGGCGAGCGTTTTGCACGTACCGGTTTTGTGACGAGATACGTACCGGGGATTCTTTCTCGGTACGTACCAAATTTTTGAGACCTTTGCATAATACCTCATCTGCTGCGTTACTATCGGCATTCGGGCTTGGTCGTGTACGAGAGTACACTCCCGTCGCCCTCAGCCTCAGCGCCTTGCATCTGAGGCATTCTGCAAAGTCTCATACGAAAAACTGACGTTTTTGTATCCCGAGTCCTTTTTCAAAGGTCTCTTTCCCGGGGATTGGGGGCTCTTTTCGTCGCCTTCTATGTCTTCTACGACCGAGGCGAACGGTCGTGATTAGGCAGTTTGGAGAATTCGTGGTACATTTGCACCACTAAAATACGGGCAAGTCCTACACGGCCAGCTCCCGGCGAACTCCCCCAGGGCTTGACCGCAGCAAGGGCAACCGGTTGTAGCGGCGCGATGTAGTCAGCTTGCCCACCCGCCTCTTTAGCTCAGTTGGTAGAGCAACTGATTTGTAATCAGTCGGTCGTTGGTTCGAGTCCGACAAGAGGCTC
>JASBZK010000009.1 GCA_029983505.1 Porphyromonas sp. | reverse complement strand
ACGGGAGTGTACTTACCGTACTCTTGGCCATGTCCCGAATGCCGAAAGTAACGCAGCAGATGAGGTATTATGCAAAGGTTTTTAGTTAGGAGTCGGCAGAGTGACGAGACACGTACCGAGGCGAGAGCGAGACACAGACCGAGAAAAAGAAAAGGTACAGGCCTCGAATAAATCGAGACCCGTACCAAGAATTATCCGGATCTTGTGCCCGGTTGTTATTCAAATATTATGCAAGAGGAAAGAGTCTGTCAATTTCACCTTTCCCCGGCTGTGCCTAAACCGCCATCAACTGAAACGCATCCACTTGACCAGCTCTTTGAGGGAGGGCTTTTTGCCATACATCAGGAGACCGACACGGAAGACTTTGGCAGCCATCCAGACGAAGAGTATCGTAAAGGCAAGATTGGTCACATACGTCAGTAAGATCTGCCAGTAAGGGGGATCAAACGGAATCCGTATGAGCATAAACATCGGACCGAAGAGGGGCACAAACGAGCCCCAGAAGGCGAGCGGACCGTTGGGGTTTTGGAACGAGTAAAAGGCTCCGTAGAAAGCAAAGAGCTCGACCATAGCAAGCGGAACCGTGATCTGGTTGGCGTCTTCGGGATTCTCAAACGCAGACCCCACCGCCGCATAAATGGACGCGAAAGAGACGTAACAGCACATGAAGTAAAAGACGAATGAGAAGATAATCGTCCCGAAGTCGAAGTCCGCAAGTGGCGCCACAAAGCTCATCGCATCCTCCGGTGACATCGCACCCGCCGCGGATATGTTCCTCTGGAGCTCTGCCACATCAAAAGTAACCGTGCTGAGGTACACGCTCTGCACGACGACAAACCCGAGAATCACCACCACCGCCCATATAAAGAGCTGGGTGAGACCGAGCAGGCCGATGGCCAAAATTTTGGCACTCATAAGGGTCGTCGGACGCACAGAGGAGGCAATAATCTCGACGATGCGGCTTTTCTTTTCCTCTATGACCGAGTTCATCACCATAGCCCCATAAATGCTGACGAAGAGCATCAGGAGAACGTTAAAGATTTGTCCCACAATCATCCCGAAATAGCCGGAGACGTTTTTCTCGCCTCCGTCCTTCGACCACTGCACGGAAGAGATATCAAGAGCGACTTTGGAGTCGTCGAGAATCTGACGGATGTTGGGCAGGTCGTATTTCGCCAGACGTTCGTCCCTAATCTCGTCTTTGAGTACAGAGGAAATATGCTCCTCAAGCGCAGGAGGCAGAGAGGAGTGGGAGAAGATGGTGAGCGCCTTGGGATTTTCGGCCAAATCGTCCGTAATCGTCACAAACGCATAGTAGGGGCTTTCGGCATCCGACCGGTAAGCGGAGAGATCCTCATTGCCGGGGACAAACTTGAAGTTTTCCTTGGAGGAGGAGGCCGTCAGCACCGGAAGGTACTTGCCCGTGGAGTCGAGGACGACGACGGTCTTGTCCGAGGTGTCTGCCATCGTGGAGCCCATAATCATCGGCACGAGCATCACGGCGAGGAAGAGGAGTGGCGTGAGGATGGTCAGAATGATGAAAGAGGGTTTCTTTACCCTCTGGATGTACTCTTTGAGGAAAACGATCCAAAACTTTTTCATAATCAATTTCAGTCTGAGCTAAGGTAATCAGTAAAGGTCGGACATTTGGGCAGATAGTGGCTCGGAGCCATCGCCAAGGACGCCTTGCAACTCCTCGGGCACACCACTCTTCTTGACGACGTCGATGAAGATTTCGTTCATACTCGGGATGGTCTCCTCGAAGAGTACGATATTGCCGTAGCCCATCCATTCGGAGAGGATGTCGTTTGGGGCGAGGTTAAGGTCGTTTTCTATAAGGAAAGAGGTGTAGCCGAGCGTCGGGTCTTCGTCACGGCTTTTGAGCGTATACCTTTCTTTTTTCTCTTCGGGGAAAGGGATGTCGCTGTCGAAAGTGATTTTGTAGAGATTGCCCTTATAGCCCTGACGAATGAGCTTGACAGAGCCGCCGAGGACGACCTTACCGCGGTTAATGAGCGTGAGGTTATCGCAGAGGTCCTCCACACTCTGCATCGAGTGGGTGGAGAAGATGAGCGTGGCGCCCTCATCCTTCATCCGGAGGATTTCCCGCTTGATGATCTCCACATTCAGAGGGTCGAAGCCGCTAAAAGGCTCGTCGAATATGAGGAGGTCAGGCTTGTGGATAACCGTGCAGATGAACTGTACCTTCTGCGCCATCCCCTTAGACAGCTCGCGCACCTCTTTATTCCACCACGGGAGGATGTCCATACGCTCGAACCACTCCTCGAGACGCTTCTTTGCTTCTGCGCTTGAGAGCCCTTTCAGACGGGAGAGATACATCGCCTGATCTCCGACTTTCATCTTGGGGTAGAGTCCGCGCTCCTCGGGCAGATAACCGATTCTGTCAAGGTCTTTGCGCGTAAAAGTACGGTCGAGGAACGTAATCTCGCCCTCATCGGGAGCCGTAATGCGGTTAAGGATGCGGATAAGTGTCGTCTTGCCCGCGCCATTCGGGCCGAGCAGACCGTGGATCTTGCCGCGCTCGACCTCCATGGATACGTGGTCCAAAGCCCGCTTGGCAGCGTAGTCCTTCACCACATCTTTTACCTTTATGACGGTTTCATTCATAAGATAGGGTAATTGGGGGATTATTAGTTGTCAGTTAGTTTGTCTCCGGGGTTTATGACGCGCTCGCCGAGACGCTCGGCGAGGAAGTTTTTCTGCACAGAGAGTTCTTGAAAGCGCTCCAAGAGTCTTTGGGTCTCTTTGCCCGGAGTTTCGGCCTCGTCCGGGTTAAGCGCATAGAGCTTGCGGAGTACGTCGCGGATTTCGCCGAGTACAAAGGCATATTTGTAGCTCATTATGTCCCGCATAAGCATCTGGGTAAGCACTTCTCCGGTGTCCTGCTCGTCGGAAAAAGATTTGTGGAGGGGACTGAGCGAAAAATCTCTCTGTATGACACGCTCCGAAGAGAGGCGTATGGAGGAGGTCTCACTCCAAGTGAGGAAATTGAGGAGGTTGGTCTCCGGATTCCGCCCGAGTTCGTCCCGGATTTCGTCCAATATGGTCACAAAAACCGGCGAGAGTACGCCCGCTTCCCTCAAGTCCTGGGTCTCCGCGGAGATGATATCTATGGCCGAAAGCTCCGCCATATCCTCACCCCGCCCCGGCACACGGGCTATGATGCGGGTACCCTGCTTTAGGATATGGGCGAGGAGGAGCTCCTCATACTCGTTAATCTCCGACTTGGGCGCGGGCTCTTTTTTGTCCGGGAGAAGCGGCTCTTCGGGCTCCAAAGGAGGAGCACTCGTCAGCTTGAACCCGGAAGTGCCGCTTTGGCGCTCTTCCCGCTCTTTTGCTCTGCTTTGTTCCTGGAGCAGTTGCCGTCTCAGCGTCTCGACTTGACCTGCAAAAGCCTCAATGGAGATACCCATCTTGGAGGCCACGTCGGTGATGTAAAGCTCCCTCGTGACCCTGTTTTTGTGGTGACTGAGCGACTCGGCGAGCCGCTCTGCTATCTCCGCTCTTGCCCGGACGCTGTCTCCAAGTTCTTTTCGCAAAACCTCCGCTTTGAACCACAATCCGTCCACCGCATGGGCGTCGATGTAAGCTTCCACTTCCTCGAGCGTGTGGCTTTGGGCATAAGAGTCGGGGTCTTCGCCCTCTGGCAAAAGCACGGCACTGACGCTCATATCTTTCTCGAACCCTACGTCAAGACCTCGGAGGGCGGCCTTCACGCCGGCGGCATCCGCATCGAAGATGAGGACGAGGTTCGAAGTGTAGCGTTTGATGATCTGGACCTGCTGGGAGGTGAGTGCCGTACCGGAGGAGGCGACGACGTTCTCCACGCCCACTTGGTGCATAGAGAGCACGTCCATATAGCCTTCCACGACGAGACAACGGTCCTTTTTGGAAAGGGCTTTTTTGGCGAAATAGAGTCCGTAGAGCTCCCGGCTCTTGTCGTAAATGACGGAGGCAGGGGAATTGATGTACTTCCCCGTATTCTCTTTTTTGACGAGGATACGGCCTCCGAAGCCCACGACATTCCCGCTGATCGAGTGAATGGGGTAGATAACCCTGTCGCGATAGCGGTCGATATAGGAGCCGTTGTCCCTCTTGATGAGGAGACCCGTCTTCTCAAACACCTCCGGATCCTCGCCCTCAGCCTTTACTTTCTCGTAAAGGGCAGTGTAGGAAGCGGGGGAATAGCCGAGCTCAAACTTTTTGATCGTCTCGTCCGAGAGCCCGCGCTCTCTGAAATACGACAGCCCCACGCGTCTTCCTTCGGCGTCATTATGGAGCGTGGAGACGAAGTGGTCCCGGGCGAAAGAATTGGCTCTAAGGAGCAATTCCCGCTCCGAAGCCTCTCTCTTTTCCTCCTCGCTCATCTGTGTCTCTTCCACCTCTATCCCGTACTTCCGACCCAAGTACTTCACAGCCTCGGGGAAAGAGAGGTGTTCGTGCTTCATCACGAAGGAGAGCGGATTGCCACCCTCCCCGCAGGCAAAACACTTGCAGACGTTCTTCTGGGGGGAGACGTGGAAAGAGGGGCGGGTGTCGTCGTGAAACGGGCAAAGACCGATCCAGTCATTGCCGTGCTTTCGGAGCGACACAAAGTCCCCCACCACGTCGAGTATCTCGGCGCGGTCGATGATGCGGTTTATCGTATTGCGATCAATCATCCGTGAGCCTCTTTTCGTAAAAAGCTTTGGCTTCCTCGAGGTCTTTCGGGGTGTCTATTCCGATTGTTTTTTCGTCCGAGACCACTGCTTGGATGCGGTAGCCGGCTTCGAGCCAACGGAGCTGCTCCAGCTTCTCGATCTTCTCGAGCGGGCTCTCGGGCAGAAGCGTAATCTTCTCGAGAACCGGAGTGCGATAGGCATACATCCCGAGATGCTTGAAATAGCGTCCCGAGGAAAGCAATTCGTCCTCTCGAAGATCCCTCGAGAAAGGAACCACGCTGCGGCTGAAGTAGATCACCCTGCCGTCCAAAGCCCTCACGGCTTTCACGTTATTGGGGTTTCGAAGCTCGTCCGGGGAGGAGTTGGTCTCCGAAAGCGGGATGACCGTCGTGGCTATGTCCACGGCATCGTCTTCGAATGCGGCCATTATTCCGGTGATTTGGTTTACGGAGACAAAAGGTTCGTCGCCTTGGATATTGATCACCACATCCGCCTTGATGCCACTTTTGGCATAAGCCTCGCGTACTCTGTCCGTACCGCTCGGATGGTCTGGAGAAGTCATCACGGCTTTGCCTCCAAAAGCCTCCACGGCACGCAAGATTCGCTCATCGTCCGTAGCGACAACCACTCTTCCGGGCAGCGCCTTTGACGCCCTCTCATACACGTGTTGTATGACGGGGCGCCCACCGATCTCCAGCAACGGTTTGCCCGGCAATCGGCTCGAAGCATATCGTGCGGGTATGATGCCCACAAACTTTTCTCTCATCTTCTGTATCTTGTTTGACTGTGTCTCTTCTCTATATAAAAGTGTCATCCTTCTTTTCAAGGACAAAGATAGCACAGGACACCCTTCTGCCACAACCCTAATCCGCTCCTGAGAACAGATACGTCTCTACTACGCCCTACTAACACGTTGTCCGAAAGCACGTTGAGTCACCAAAAAATCGCGTAACTTTTCCGCGCCTTTTTGCATACCGTGTTCATATCGGTTGCCTACTTTACTCAAACCCTATTCCAGACACAGCACCCGGAGGATCTCTCAGCCAAGAGAGGGTTATCCATAACTACCCAATACTTGAAGCCAAGAAACTCTTGATCAATCCCGAGGCATTCTTCCACAATAAATTCGTGTTCCGGGGTCGGATCAAACAAGTAGTCATTGACAACCCTTAAAAATCGATTCATCTCTCCAATAAAATACTCGAAGAATTTCTCTTCTCGATATTCGCGCATCCCATTCTTGCCATTAAAAAGACGGTCAAGCAGAGCTATGGATCTCTCTATTGAATAGTCCGATTGTCCCACGGAGCCGTAGAGAGCTTTTTTATTCGCAAAGTCGATTCTCTGACTGATCAGTACCTCCACATTCGTTGCCCCGGGATCTGCTATATCATCGAAGAGATGTGATTTGCGTCTATTACAATACCCACAGACAAGAAACAGATTTTGCCAGTTTTGTCTGTCGTCGGGGTTCTTCGATTGGCTTTTTCTGTGCTCAACCTCATAATCGGTGTCACGCACACGTTCACAGAGATAGCACTTCTTCTTTTGATCTTTGTCCAGCTGTGACACGACATCTCTTCCATCGTATCCGGCAGTTGACAGGAGTGATGGGGGAATTTCGCGTGACTTTTTTACTCTAATCATTTCCCAGAAGCTCCTTTATTTTGTCCACATTCCGGGCTTTGAGCATTTGGTACTGTCCCACAATCATCGGGGAAACAGGCTCGGGAATTTTTTCAAAGTCTTCAATGAGCCCTTTTATGGTTTCCTTTTCGACCGGAGTATTTGGATTCTTGTCCAGAAGTTCGCCCAAGGTATTGAGTTGCATCTCCATATAACTTGAATCCGTCCGTACCCCAAAGTAACCTTCCACAAGAGCTTCGTACGAATACTCCGTGAGGTTACTGATGGGATTCCTGTGCTCAAGGTCAAAAGCCACAGCATTCTTCAAAGAGTTCAACACAAACGGAGAATGAGTGGAAACGATGAACTGGATATTCGGAAACAGTCGGGTAAGTAAAGGCAGGATACTCTTCTGAAGATTCAGATACAAATGAGTTTCGATCTCATCGATTAAGACTATGCCCTTTTGGTCGTAAGCACGGACTAAAGAGCCTTTTTGCTGCATCTTTAAGATCAAATCCACGACGATATCCAGAGTGGCAGCAAAACCGTCGGACATCTCGGTAAACTTAAACGACTTCCCTTCGCTCTCGATCTTGAAGCTATAGTCTTTGTAATTAAAAACCAGATGTAGATTCTCGTCTTGAAACACATCTCTCAGTATTCCCTCAAAACCCTCAAACCATTGGTCAATCCGGTCTGCATCGTCGTCAAGATGTTCATTCTTAGCCAACGCAGCCTGTATCTTTAGATCCGAAAGGAAGTTGAGAAACTCCCTTGTGGCATACTCCTTCGTCCCCCACCTCGCTCTCATATCAGGCTTCGTGGGGTTCGTAGGCTCATTCATCGTGACTTTTCGGTCAGCCTGATAAAAGACGACAAGGAAATGTCCGCTTTGATATTCGGAGATGAGACGATAGACGTCGGTAAAGCTCACGTTTACCCGTCCGAAGAACTCATCCACTTTTCCCTTCCAAAACTCAACATAATTTCTATTTTCGAGAGCTTTGGAAGGATCTGCTGCACTGCTCTGTAATCTTTCCTCAAAGGATTTCAGAAGGTCTTCAAACTCCAAGAAAGAAGCAACCTCATCTCTAACCACCTTCTCAAGGAAATCGGACACCGACCTAAGAAGAGAGGTCTTGCCACTGCCGTTCTTCCCCGTGATAATCAGATGCGGGTACGAATCGTCACCAATCGGAATATCAATGTTCCGTAAGTGAAAAAACTCATTTATATGGATATTACTAATGTATCTGCCCATCATCTGTCGCGTCGTAAAGTTTTGTGTATCGGAATTCGAAAGGAGTATAGCAAATATACTACTCTTTTTGGCTCAGAAAAAGTCTGAGTAATCAAGCGCCGGGGATGTTACCGGGGAAAAGATCTCGGAGTTTACTTGCGGAGCTTGTGGGGCATCTCAAACGGGATGACCATAGAGAGCTCTATGAAACCCGCATACGCGCCGTCACTATACCAGGGTATCTGATAGATGAGCTTCTTTTTGCCCTTCTTCTCTATCGTATAGACGTGCTTCGTCTCGTGCGCCATCATCTCCTTGAGGAGCGAAAGGGCGGGCTCGGGGTGACAGGGGAGTATGTTTTGCCCCACCAGCGTCTCGACCCCTTCGGGACAATTGACCTGCCGGGACTGGCGGTTCATCTCGAGGATATTTCCCTCTTTATCGCAGATTGTGACCGCAATATCGGCTTCTTCAAAATAGTCGAGCATAACGGGTTCTCGTTTTCGGTTCGGTTATCATCAAAGGTTCATTTTCGAGAGGAGCGCGAAGTCTGCGAGGGTCAACGCAGCCATCGCGTCGCAAACGGGGAGGACTCTCGGAAAGACACTGGCGTCGTGCCGGCCGGGGATAAGGAGCTCACGCGGATTGCCCTCCCTGTCGACCGTCTGTTGCACCCGATGAATGGAGCTTATCGGCTTAAACGACGTGCGCATCCGAAGCACTTCTCCGTTGGAAATTCCCCCCTGCACGCCTCCGCTGTGGTTCGACGCCGTCCTGATTGTCCCCCCTGAGGAGACAAAAGAATCGTTTGCTTCAGAGCCGCGGCACCCGGCGATGCCTCTGCCGTCTCCGATTTCAAAAGCACGCGCCGCGTTGATGCTCATTAGAGCAAAAGCGAGACGGGCATGCAGTTTGTCGTAAAGCGGTTCGCCCCACCCCGCGGGTACCCCCCTCACTATCGTCGTCACCGTGCCGCCGAGGGTATCTCCGTCCGCGCGCGCTTGAAGCAAAAAGTCGTAATACGCGGCATCGAGCGCCCTGTCCGGACACCCCGTCTTCGAGGCATCGATTTCCTCGAGCGTCACATCATCCCGGTAGCCGAGACTTGGCGCAGAACCGACGGAAGAGGTATAGGAGCATACCTCGACACCTAAGCTGCGGATCAGCTGTGCAGCGACAGCTCCCGCGACGACGCGTGCCACTGTTTCTCTGGCGCTACTCCTACCGCCGCCCTCCACAGAACGGATGCCGTACTTTATTTGGTACGTGTAATCGGCGTGCGAGGGGCGGTACAGATCCTTCATTTCGGCATAGTCTTTCCCGCGGACATCTTCATTCGGCACCACGAAAGCTATCGGGGCTCCGGTGGTAAGGCTATCGGACGTAAGCCCGGAGAGGAACTCGGGCAGATCCTTTTCCCGTCTCGGTGTGGAGAGGGCTCCTCGTGAAGACCGCCTCAAGACCTGCCTTCGGATCTCTTCTTGGTCCAGAAAGAGACCTGCAGGACAGCCGTCTATGACCCCGCCTATCACGGGACCGTGGGACTCGCCAAAAGAAGTGAAGCGAAAGAGCCGGCCGAGGGTATTCATACGCGGGGGGTGTAAGGTTTCGTGATGTCTTCGAGGGTAAGCAAGCGCACCGGTCTATTGAGGTACTCCTCCGTGAGGGTGTCGGCGTTACCGAAAAGTGTATGCACCATAGGCGTAGACTTGATGACCCTTTCGTGAAAGTCCGTGAGCCTACCGAGAAGCGTACCGGGATCTTCTTCCGAGAGCGCAATCTTCTCCCGTATGGGGTCCTCATCGTATCCGGAGCGTCTGAGCAATGCGGCACGACGGGTATTCATCCGCACGGAGTCCGGGAAACCGGTCAGCGCCTCTCCGCGGTAACTCTTTTGGGCATCCACAAGACGCTCCAAGCTCCACGGAGAGCTCTTGACGAAATGTACCAAAGTCTCCAGAGCCTCCCTCGTCTTATCCGCGCGGGAAAAGACTTGATGACAAAGGGCGCAGTAGGCCGTCTCAGAGGGGCGGAATGCAGGATGCGGAATGAGGGCGTAAGACTGTACGGCATAAGCCAGAGAGCGGTACTCGCGCACCTCCTGAAAGAGTACGGAGCCCATATACCCTCCGAGGTAATAGGCATAGAAGTCGAGGAGACGCCTGTCCTCCGGGCTGAGCGTCCCGAGACCCTGGTACGAACCGATCAGAGACTGGGAGCCGCCGTGGGGATCCGGATAGGCATACAGGGCGTCCTCCCCTGTCACAAGCGGGACGAAGTACCCGTACCCGTCACTCTCTTTTTGGACTCTCGAGAGAGGCCAAGCCTCAGACAGAGTCTCCTTTACCTCTTCTATGGACAGGCCTCCCGAATAGTGTACGTCTGCCTCATAACCCAGAGTCTCTTCCAGCTCCCGAACCATATCGTCCGGAGTGAGGGCAAGCATCTCGTCGGGAGAAAAAATCTGGGAGCGTCGTGCCTCTTTTCCCCTTAGGACTGTGGAAAAAGCCCAACTAAAGAGGCTCATCTCCGTCTGAAGCTGGGTCTCGTAATTGAGTCTGTAATTGGTCTGTTCCTGTCTGAGGGCATCGGGGTTGGCGTCAGGGGATCCAAGGAATGCGGCCATCAGACGCACAGACTCTGCGAAGCGGGTGTCGTAGCCGTTGAGCGAGATGAGGAACGAATCCTCACGGTAGGCAAATCCGAGTGTGGCGCCCAAATCCTGGAGTTTCTCGAAGAGGACTTTGGAAGTCATCCCTCCTCCGCCAACCATATCCAGATAAGCGGGGAGAAGCTCGGCTGCGGGATGCCCTTTCTTTTGCCGGAAATGGAGGATATCGAGCGTGAAGATACCGCTCTGTCCGAAAGACGTGTGGTAGAGCGACACTTTTCCGCCCGGGTAGACGAAGTCGGGGCGACCGTCACGGGAAAAATTTTCGGTCCGTATCTCGTACTTTTTTGGTACAAGCCCGGAGAGAAATTTTGCATAGACCGAGACGGCATCGTCGGTACGTCCGGGAATTGGCTCATAGCCGGGCTTCGCAATCCGCTCCACGGGATACGTCCCTTTCCGCTCCCGGACATCGAGGTAATTCTCTCCCAAGTAAGTCCCGATCACACGGACGACTTCGGAGTAGTCCATCGTCCGGAGCCTTTTGATTTCACGATCGAGGTCATCGAGGTTGGAGCCCTCTTTCTCGAGATTCACAAGGGTGGAGTGGCGCGACTTCATACCTTCGAGGTTAAAGTACTGCGTTTTGATGAGCGAGAGGACGACGCGCCTGAAGAGGCTCCGATTTTCGTCCGTATCCCTCGAGAGGTCACGGAGGGCGTCCAGAGCCAACCGCTCCGCTTCCGAGTAGCTCTGCTGTCCGGGATGCGGCATCACGTAGATCGAGAAAGAGCCCATCTCGCGCATCGAGCTATTGAACGCCGCCACATTGGGGAGGCGACCGGAGAGGACAAGCTCATCCAGCCTGCCGGTCTTGCTGTCGTTATTGAGCATCTCCTGCAGCACCTGTATCGGCAATAGGTCGGGATGACCGAGCGGCACCGTGTGCCAGAGGAGGAGAGCCGTCTTGGCGTGCATCGTGGACGAGCGTACGTACATCCTTTCGCGAAATCCGAAAGGCTTCGGAGCGGGGTTGGAGGGGTGCTTTACGCCCCCGTTCGACGGCCTCAGCCGCCCGAAAGTCTCCTTGAGCAGCTCCTTTACGTCCGCCATCGGAGGGAGTGCGCCCGTGAGGATGATCGCCATATTGTCTGCGACATAATACTTGTCGTAGAAAGCTTTCATCTCTCTCAAGTTGGGATTGAGGAGTGCTTCCGTGCTGCCGATGATGGGGAAAGCGTACGGGTGGGGATAGGCTTTGCGGTAGTTGATTTTTTCCTGCTCCGTATTGCCGAGACGATTGGCATACATATTTTTCTCCTCGTAGACCGTCTCCAGTTCACTCTGGAAGAGACGAAAAACGGGTCTGAGGAGCCTTTCGGAATTCAGCCGGCACCAATGCTCGAAGTACTCGGGGCTGAAGTTGTGGTCATACCTCGTATAGTCGTAGCTCGTGGCGGCATTCAGACCGGAGCCTCCGTATTTGCCGGCGAGATTGGCGTAGTCGTTGGGGACGGCATACTTCGACGCCTTGACCGATTCGGCGTTGATCTCCCGTTGGATCTCCTTTCTCCGACTCGGGGACTTTGTCTTCGAGAGTCGGTCGTAGAGCTCCTCTATGGTGTCCAAGTGCACTTTTTCGCTTTGGTAGTCGGTGGTACCGATGGTGTCCGTGCCTTTGAACATAATATGCTCAAAATAGTGCGCTATCCCCGTGTCCGGAGAGTCGATGGCTCCCGCATGGACGACGATGGTACCCCGGACGATAGGGGACGCTTCGTCACGGACGAGGATCACCCTCATCCCGTTGGAGAGACTGAACGCGGCGTATTCGCCGTGTCCGAGTGCCTTTAGGAGTTCATTCATTGGCGGTGCCGCTCTGAGGCAAAGCCTTGGCAAGTACATCCGCGTTGCCGGACGCTTTCTGGAAGATACTGATGTCGAAGTAAGGCACGATTGCGATCAGGTGATCGAAGATCTCGCTGGCCACAGACTCGTAAGTGAGCCAATCGGTGGCTTTTGAGAAGAAATAGAGTTGGAGGGGGATGCCTTGCTCCGTAGGTGCCTTCGTATGCACAAGACAAGAGTACTTGGGATGCACCACGTCGAGGTGCTTGAGGTAGACTTCCACGTACTTGCGGAGCAGCCCGAGGTTCGTCATCCTTTCGGAGACACGGGGCTTGAAATTGCCGAGAACCTCGTCGATGTACGCGTCGATGACGGGTGCTTTTTTGAGCTCGGTCACGAAAGCGTCGTCCACAAACTTGACGCTCTTCATATCAATGTAGAGCGCCCGCTGGAGTCTGCGGCCTCCGGACTCTTCCATAAAGCGCCAGTTTTGGAACGTCTCCGTAATCAGGGAGTAAGGCGGGATGGTGGAGACGGTGTTGTCGAAGTTGCGGATTTTCACGGTCGTCAAAGAGACATCTTCGACCGTGCCGTCCACGCCGTACTTCGGGACCGTAATCCAGTCGCCCACACGCAGCATATCGTTGCCGGAGAGCTGAATGCTCGCCACGACACCCATAATGGTGTCTTTGAAAACCAACATCAGCACTGCGGAGAGGGCGGCGAGACTGCCGAAGACCTTATTCATATCCACGTCGAAGAGGAGGGAGACGATATAGAGACCGGCGATGAAGAAGATCACGATGCGGATCACCTCCAAGAGATTGACCATCGGGTTATTGCGGTACCGGCTCGACGTGAGCATCCACGTCCGTGACGAGGTAATCAAACGGCTGAAGATCTGCACCACGAGGAAAACCGTGTAAATCGCGATTACCACCGTAAAGAGGGTACGCCAAACGCTGTCCTGCTCGGGGAAAGAGACCGGGAGAAGCCCCTTAAAGAGCTGTATCGAAAAGATACGGATGAGGTTGGAGATGACTTTTTGGAGCGTACGATTGTCCGCGAAGCCGAATTCCTTTATCCTCGAAATCAGCTTCGGAAGGGTCTTGAGGAAAAGGAGGCGCAAAAGAAGTTCGACCGCAGCCACTGCCACGAGGACCACAGCCAACACCAAAAAAGTCTTCAACACCGTTCCCTCCGCCAGCTCAAGCGGGAGAAGGTAAAGCAGGGAGTGTATCAGGTTTCTAATTTGATCCATATAGATGGGTTAATAAAGGGTTCATAGAAAAACCACCGGGCGCCCGCGAAGAGGGGAAAACCGGGTAGAGACCGAGACAATCACTTTGGTCTGTACGAGAGGAGAAAAAGGTACAGACCGGGACAAGAGCGAGATACGGGCCAAAAATCGGGGCACATACCCAATGAGAGAATACCCGACTTCCTAAGAAGCCGGGCATCTACGTAATCACCTCAGAAGGTACTTAAGATCGTACTCTGCCCGCGACTGGATGCCGGTCTTGTCCTCCCCGCGCGTATCCAAGACCACCAGCTCCTGGTGTATCTGCAGCGGGCGGTCTTCGGCGTCGAAGAGGTAAGAGAACGAGTAGTGGAAGATCTCGTCCCCTTTGACCACCTCAAGGGTGGACACGAAGTTTCGCGTCCTCAAGCCGAGGACATGGGCGAGAATCATATCCGAAGAGAGACCGAGGGCGAGGAAGTTGAGGTCGGGGAAAAGATGGTTCTCTATGCTCTTGTAGTAAGTCATCCTCTGACCCACCACGCCATCGAAAGAAATCGTCTTGATGTTGCCGTCCTCCCACTCCACGACGCCCGTGGTGTCATTGCTCGAGAGCTCTTGCAGCTCGGCGCCCTGTATCTTTTCGTCCCAGCGTGTCTCTCTACCGCTGCGACTTCTGCGGGTAATGGCTTTGGCCATTCCGTACTCATCGAGGAGGACGGACGAGAAGACCGGAGTGGTGTCGTCTTCCCCGTTTCTCTCGGAAATGAGGATGCGATCCTGCGCATACTCTATCTCGATCAATTTTTCGTCGGAGATCCGGCCGCCTTCGTCCAGGGTGACGTTCCGCGCCCAAGAGCACATCTCGTCGTCGTCCCATCCGAAAGTCATAATTCGGGAGACTTTGCCGTTTTCCGTCATTTTGATCGTGTCCACAAGGGGGGTGCGCGTGGACTCGTTAGTGCTGTTTTTCTTCCTCAGAAGTTCGTAAATCAAGATTCCGATCCCCGCGCCTGCGAGCAAGGAAAGCCCGGTGTTGAGTCTCATCTTGAGTTTGTCGTCGCTGCGACGGGGCAGCTCCATATTTTGCTCTTTCATAAGCTTTTTCATTCATCGAAACGGGAAGGAAACGCCCTCCCCTATCCCACAAATATACCGATTTTTAGAATTTCTTCTTGGGGGTCGTAGCCTGAAATTCTTTGAGATAAAAGGGTGTCCAGTAGCCTACGTCCGCACGCTCTCCCTTTTGCATCTTCTCCAAGCCCCTATGAAGCATCGAGGAGGCATCCGCCGTGATGCCCGGGCAAAACGTCGCTTTTGCGCCCAGAAGCTCTGCCATCACGGGTACGGCTTTTTCCGCTCCGGGACCGAAGAAGAAGACCGCCCTATCAGCGGATATTTCTCTGAGGTACGCCCGGTCTTCGTCGTCCGTGAGTACCAAAGCACGTATCTCCGCACCATCCGCAAGAAGCCCCTCCGAAGTGTAGGCCGCGGTGTACACTTCCATACGCCGGGCGTCTATCATCGGAAGGAGCAGCGGGTCGCTGTGGTCGGAGAGGAGCTTCCGTCCCTCTTCTGACTGCAAAAAGCCGAGTGCCAAGGCTTCCGTGGTCGGCACCACGACAAACGGGATGCCGAGCGTCCAACACAGCCCTTTCGCAAAAGAGGCTCCGATGCGGAGACCGGTATAGCTCCCGGGACCTTCGCTGATGATGACGCCCGAGAGCCCGGCACGAGCCCCGCCGGGTATTTCTCTCAGAAGCTCATCCGCAAAGAGGGCGAGCAGCTCGGAGTGTTTATTCGGAGTATGCTCTTCTCTTCGGTCTATGACAGTGCCATCCGTCTTTCCGAGTGCGACCGAGCAAACCTCCGTAGCGCTGTCAATGAGGAGGAGGTACTCTTTTCCGTTTTCCATACAGGTTCTTTCTTATTTCTTTGTCGTTCTACCGACCGTCTTCTTTCTGCTTCCGGCAGTCGTCTTCTTGGGTGTCTTTTTGTCGGTTCGGTCTGTCGCTTTCTTCCGACTGCGTCCGGTCGGCTCGCTATTCGCGATCAAGGCGCGCACCTCGTCTTCACCCATTTTTTCGGCATCGGTGCCCTTGGGTATTTTGTAATTTCCGCCGTCGTACTTGATGTAGGGACCGAATCTCCCGTTGAGGACTTCGACCATCTCCGCTCCCTCGCCGAAGGTCTTAATCACTTTTTTGGCCTCAGCCTCCTCTTTCGCCTTAGCCAGAGCCACGGCTTCTTCGAGGGTAATGGTAAAAGGAGAGCTGTCCTTGGGGATGCTGACGAATTTGTTCGATCCGTAGCGCACGTACGGGCCGAAGCGTCCGTTATTCGCCTGATAGGTCACGCCGTCTTTCTCGCCCAAGTCGCGGGGCAGGATAAAGAGCTTCAAAGCCTCTTCGAGAGTGATGGTCTCGAGGCTCATTTCCTTTGGGATGGAGCTGAACCGCGGCTTGGGTCCGTCGTCCGTGACCTCCCCTATCTGGATCATCGGCCCGAAGCGTCCGATCTTGGCGAAGACGGGCTCTCCGCTCTTCGGGTCTTTGCCCAACTTCCTTTCGCCGACCTTGCGCGTCGTCTTCGTGGCATTGACCTCCTCGACATGCTCGTGGAATAGGGCATAGAATGCGCCTATCATCTCGCGCCACTCCGTATGCCCTTCTGCGATGTCGTCGAACTTCTTCTCCACTTCCGCCGTGAAGTTGTAGTCGAGCACTTTCGGGAAGGCTTCCGTTAGGAACTGCGTCACAATGATGCCGGTGTCCGTAGGTACAAGCTTGCCTGAGTCTTTGCCGACAAAAGTACTCTTCCGGGTCTCTTTGATTCTGTCGTTTTTGTCGAGTGTGAGAACCACGTAGGGCGTCTCTTTTCCTTCGCTCGACCGCTTCTCCACGTATTCGCGTCTCTGGATGGTCTGGATGGTGGGGGCGTAGGTAGAGGGTCTGCCGATACCGAGCTCTTCCATTTTCTTGACGAGAGAAGCCTCGGTGTATCGTGCCGGCAGCTGGGAGAAGCGCTCCGTGGCCGTGGCGCCGATAAGGGTCGGGGTATCGCCTTTCTGCAGCTTGGGCAAAAGGTTCGACTCGGATGCGGTCCCGGCTTCGCGCTCGACATCCTCGTCATCCTCGTCGGAGACGGTATTTTTCTTTTTGTCCGCACTGTATGCTTTGAGGAAGCCGTCGAAGAGCAAGACTTCGCCTTTGGCGGAAAAAGGCACCCCGTTCTTTTCGCCCTCGAGCGAGACGAGCGTCCTCTCCACTTCCGCCTCGGACATTTGCGACGCCATAGCGCGGGTTCGGATGAGGCGGTAGAGGTTCTTCTCTTTGGCGGAAGTTCCCGCCACCGATATCCCGAAATGCGTCGGTCTGATCGCTTCGTGCGCCTCTTGCGCACCTTTGGAAGTGGTGTGGTAGTTCCTCAGCGAGAGATAATTCTTGCCGAAATCTTTCGTCACGACGGCTTCGATGTCCTCCTTGGCTTCGTCGGAGAGGTTGACGGAGTCGGTACGCATATAGGTAATGTGTCCCTCTTCGTAGAGCTTCTGAGCCAAGCGCATTGTTTCGGAGACGCTGTACCCGAGCTTGCGTGAGGCTTCCTGCTGGAGCGTGGAGGTAGTAAAGGGTGGCGCGGGGCGCAGTGCTCCGGGCTTGACGGTTACGGAGACGACGCGAAGGGTGTCGCCTTTGAGTTTCTCGAGGAGCGCTTTAGCGGCTTCGGCGTCTTTCGGACGGGCGCTCTCCGGCACTTCTGCGGCGAACTCCGCATCCCCTGCCTTCAGCTTGGCCGTCACCCTGAAGTCGCTCTTCACTTCAAAGTCCTGCCTTTCGCGCTCCCGCTCCACCACGAGGCGGACGGCCACGCTCTGCACGCGACCGGCGGAGAGATTGGGACGGATCTTTTTCCAAAGGATGGGCGAGAGCTCGAAGCCCACGATACGGTCGAGGACGCGCCTGGCCTGCTGGGCGTCCACGAGGTTGAGGTCGATGGCTCTCGGGGATTTGAGTGCGTTTTTGATGGCACGCTCCGTGATTTCGTGGAAGACGATGCGGTTCTTCTCTTTTTCGTCCAGTCCGAGTGTCTCGGCCAGGTGCCACGCGATGGCCTCTCCCTCGCGGTCCTCATCGCTTGCGAGCCACACTCTGGAAGCACCTTTGGCGGCCTTTTGGAGGTCCGTAACCAGTTTCTCTTTGTCCTCCGTGACTTCGTACTGGGGGACGAAACCGCCCTCTATGTCTATTCCCATACCGGAAGTCTTGAGATCCCGGATGTGTCCATAGCTGGATTTGACCACATAATCGGATCCTAAAAATTTGCCGATGGTCTTGGATTTGGCGGGCGATTCTACTATGAGGAGTTGTTTGGGCATCGTTCTATGTCTGTTGTGAGGCTGAGCCTGTCTTTATTCGCAAAAGCAATGGGAGATGATTCCCGTCCATTTGTTGTGCAAAGTTACAATATTCTATTTATAAACGTCTTGGATGGTCTCTTATTCCTCAAAAAGAAGAGGTACAGACCAAAAAAGGAAAAAGGTACAGACCGGGGATCCCAAAAGACCCGTACCGGGGATGGCGGCTCGGTACGTACCAAAATCTACGTCCGCACAGACAGGGCGTCACACTCTGACTATAAAAAGCGTTATATTTGCACTCGCAACCGGATCAAGGGAATTTGGTACCGTGGCTGCCCCGAAGGAGCAACCGCAGGATTATAAAAGCCAAAGCTGTACCCGCAGCCGTATGTCTCACAACCCAAGTGGTGCTTAAGGGACGGAGTCACTGCCTTGTCACAGAGAGGCGGGAAGGCTTCTTCCTACCGTAGGGTCTCCTTGGAGAGAACCTTGGCACAGAGACGAGCCGGAAGACCTGTTCCGAGTTGCAAGGCAAACATCTGTCATCATACGCTTTCGGGATCAAAAGCTAAAAGGTCTATTTCCGGTCAAACACCCTGCCAAGAGTTCTTACGAAGCTCTGCTCCTGAAAGTTTATGGTTTTGGTTATCCATCACTGTAACTTTTTTATGTCAAAAAAACTTCTCCTCACTCTTCTCTCCGTCTCCGGTCTTCTCGGCCTCTCAACCGCCTCGGCACAATACGGAGGCAATGCATACAACCTCGACGAAGTCGTCGTCACGGCGACGAAAATGAATCTCCCGCTCAAAGAGGTGCCCCAGAAGGTGGAAATCATCGACCGCAAGAAGATCGAAAGCATCCCCGCAGAGACCCTCGCCGAACTGCTTAAGAAGGTCTCCCCCCTCGACATCATCCAGTACCCCGGCTCTTCCTCAGCTATCGGCATCCGTGGCTTCGCCCCCTCTGCCCATAACCGCAATTACGCCATCGTACTCATCGACGGTAAGCCCGCCGGCTCTACGAACCTGACCGCAATGCCCGTGGACTTCGTGGAGCGGGTAGAGATCATCAAAGGTCCCTACTCCGTCCTCTACGGCTCTGACGCGATGGGCGGGGTCATCAATATCATCACCCGACGTCCGAGCGAAGAAAGGAGCGGAGCCGTCACACTCGGCGCGGGCAGCTTCGGCTCAACGCACCTTTCTGCCTATGGCACGGGCGGACTCGGACGGCACACCCGCCTCTCTTTCGGCTTCTCAAGAAACGCCGTGAGCAAGGACTACAAAATCGGCAGCAACCACCTCCTCAGTATGACGGACACGGAGATGAACATCCTCGACCGTAAATCCTTTGGCGACGTGATGGACCACACCAAGCACTCCGTGAACCAATTCACGGGGATGCTCGACTTTGACCTCTCCCGTCTCTGGACTGCAAACGTGACCGCCTCCTACGTCCTCTCCGAAGGTATCGAGATGCCGGGCAATTACTGGCACTCCTACGGTATGAGCACGATGGACTTCAACCGTCTGAACGTCGGCTTTGACCTCAAGCGCACCACCAGCCGGAACGTCCTCACCTTCTCGCCCTACTTCACCGACTACCTCGAGAATAACTATCCGAAGTCCTCAAGCGCCACGGACAATTTCATCAGCGACAAGAATCGTAGCCGTCAATACGGCTTCAAGCTCTACGATACGCAGAGATGGGGCGACTTCACGCTCCTCGCCGGCGTAGACCTTGACGGCTCCCGTGTCTCTTCGGAGCGTTTCTCGGCTCTTGCCACCCCGGACAATCCGTTCAGACCGGACTACAACGCGCTCTCCGCTGCTGCTTACCTTCAAGGTGCGTACACGCTGAATAACCTCAGTGTCAACGCCGGAGTACGGTACACCTTCTCGCACTTGGCCATAGAGGCGGACGAAAGGCTCTCCAGCGAAGCCAAGAGCGAAAATTACTCCAACGTCTCCCCCGCCATCGGCATCAAGTACTTCATCCTCCCCAACTTCAACGTCCACGGCAGCTTCGGCACGGCTTTTTATCTGCCCGATGCCTACCAGACGGCGGGTCAATTTACCGCGGGCGGAAAAGTGTACAAAGGCAACCCCGACCTCAAGACCGAGATCTCACTCTCCTATGACCTCGGCATCAACTTCAACCAAGGTCGCCTCCTCAATGTAGACCTGACCTACTTCCAAACGTTCTACAGGAATAAGATCGTCACCGATTATTACTCCAATAAGGACTTTACAACCTTTATGAACGCCAATAATGGTCGTATCAACGGGCTGGAAGTGATGTTCTCCACCGACCTTGCGGCACTCTTTGCCCCGCGCCACACTCTTGAGCTCTACGCCTCCTACACCCACCTCTTCACGGACGAGTTCGACACCGGCACGGGTGAAAACGTCGTCACTAAGAGCCTCGTCGGCGTGAGAAAAGACACCGGCAGCTTCGGTATCAACTACGAAGACGGTCGTCACTTCTCCACCCGCCTTAATGCACGCCTCATCGGTCACCATCTCGAAAACGACTGGTACGCTTGGACGCCCGAGCTTCGCCCCGGCATCGGAGAAAAAGACTACTACACTGAGGGCGGCTACACGGCGAAAGACCGGATCCTCCGCCACCCGCTCCACCTCGTCTTCGACTACTCCGCACAGTACCGTGTCACCAGGAGCTTCAAAGTCGGCCTCACCGTCTCCAACCTCTTCGACGAAAATTACGCCGAGAAAGACGGCTACAATATGCCCGGACGTACCGTGATGGGCGAAGTGACTTACAGCTTCTAATCTCATACAGGCCGAAAACTTCTCGCCGGCCGTACCGGCGTGATCGCGTAGGTACGGTCGGCGAACTTTTTTCATACAGACCAAAATTTCAGGCTCACAGATGCACCGCATCACATTCATCACAGGGGGCGCCCGATCCGGCAAGAGTACTTTTGCCGAAAAGCTCGCTTTGGAGCGGTCAAGTAGTCCGCTCTACATCGCCACGGCCCGCAGATGGGACGCGGACTTCGAGAAGCGCATCGCCCGTCACCAAGCCATCCGTGCCGGCAAAGGCTGGACGACCATAGAGGAGGAGAAAAACCTCTCCCGTCTCGACCTCGATGGGCATACGGCGCTCCTCGACTGCGTCACCCTGTGGCTGACCAACATTTTCACGGACAACGGTTTCGACCTCGACCGTTCGCTCATAGAGGCCACGGACGAGTGGGACCGGATCATCCGCAAAGACTGCGACCTCATCGTCGTCAGCAACGAGATAGGCATGGGGGTTCACGCTATGGACGAAGCCACACGGCACTTCACCGACCTCCAGGGCTTCGTCAACCAGCACATCGCACGCACCGCAGACGAAGTCTACCTGTGCGTCAGCGGCATCCCCGTCCCGATCAAAACAAAAGCCCCCGCTTGAGCCGCAATCGGGGAACCCACTGACCGCCTCCGTACCGAGACAGCTACTTCCATTCTCTCCGACTACTTACATAAAACTTTATACTCGGCCACTTTTATGATTACGAAAGAACAGCTTCAGCACAAAATCGACACCCGCACAAAAATTGTCGGATCTCTGGGTAAGCTCGAAGACCTGGCGCTCCAAATCGGGATGATCCAACAGACCCTCACCCCCGAGCTGCGCAACCCCGCCATCCTCGTCTTTGCGGCCGACCACGGCATCGCTGACGAAGGGGTCAGCGTTTGCCCCAAGGAGATCACTTGGCAGATGGCCATGAACTTCGTCCGTGGCGGTGCCGGCATCAGCGTCTTCTCCAAACAGCACGACATCCGTCTCCGCGTCATCGACGTGGGCGTGGACTACGATTTCCCGAAGGATATCGCCGTCGAGAACCGCAAAATCGCCTACGGATCCAAGAATATGCTCCGTGAGCCTGCGATGACCATAGAGGAGTGCAAGCAAGCGATGGCCATAGGTGCCGAGTGCGTCCGTGAGGAGTTTGACCGCGGGTGCAACGTCGTAGGTTTCGGAGAGATGGGCATCGCCAATACTTCTCCCTCCTCCCTTCTGCTGCACCACTTCGCCGGCACCCCGCTCGAAGTCTGCACGGGACGCGGTGCGGGGCTGGACAAAAAAGGGGTGAACCACAAACTCGACATCCTTACTCAAGTTTACGCCAAATACGACCCCAAGACCCCGCTTGAAGCACTTGCCACACTCGGCGGATTCGAGATCGCGGCGATTTGCGGCGGCGTCCTTGAGGCCAAGAAGCTCGGTATGCTCATCATAGCCGACGGCTTCATCACCTCTGCGGGGTTCCTTGCGGCTTACGAGATGGACAGAAGCATTATCAGTAACGTCGTCTTCTCCCACGCTTCCGAAGAGCCGGGGCACAAGGCGATGGTAGAGTATATGCACGGCGACCCGATTCTCCACTTGGGGCTCCGTCTCGGCGAAGGCACCGGCTGCGCCATCGTCTATCCGATACTTCAGTCTGCGCTCGTCTTCCTCAATAATATGGCCTCATTTGAAGAAGCCGGCGTGTACGAAGTAGGTCCCATTTGAGATACGGACCAAAAAGATTTCCTCACACGTACCGAGACCGGCACGAGACCCGTACCGGGAAGAACGCGAGATACGGGCCAAGATTTTACCGCATCACGCTCACGGACTACGCGAACCATAAAGAAGTCGTATGATCAGAAGAGAACTCAATCTCCTATTTCTCACCTTTCAGTACTACAGCCGCATACCTACGCCGCGCACGGAATATAGCGAGCAAGCCCTCAGCGAGGCTTTCCGCTACTTTCCGCTTGTGGGGGCATTCGTCGGCGGGCTCGGTGCCGTGACCTGCCTCGCCACGGGCTACTTTCTCCCGTGGGATGTGAGCGTCCTCCTCGCGATGATTGTAATGACGCTCGCGACGGGCGCCATCCATGAGGACGGGTTCGCCGACACCTTCGACGGCTTCGGCGGGGGGTACGAGAGGGAGCGGATACTCGCCATTATGCGCGACTCGTCGAGCGGTGTCTTTGGCGTCGTGGCGCTCATCCTCCTCTTCGGGCTACGCTTCTTGCTCCTCAAAAACCTTCCCCGGGAGACGATGACGCTCGCCCTCGTCGCCGCCGAGACCTCGGCAAGGGTGATGCCCCTCTTCTTCATCGAGACCTCCGACTACGCCCGTAAGGACGCCAGCAAAGGGAAGCACACGCGCAATAAGCTCTCTCCGCTCACCTTCGGGCTCGCCATCCTCTGGGGTCTCCTCTCCCTTCTCCTTCTCCCTTGGCAAGTCGCCCTCGGTGCCGCCGGTGCCTACGCACTCATCTTCCTCGCCCTTAAAAGCTACGCCGAGAAGAAGGTCGGCGGTTACACCGGCGACATCCTCGGCTTCCTCATCGTCACCTGCCACACTGCCCTTCTCCTCATCCTCTCCTTCTATACCACCAACTTCTGACTGCCAAACCCTGCCCGCTAAGATGTCCCTCACCCTCGTCCGCCATACCTCCGTAGGTCTGCCCTCCGGTATCTGCTACGGGCAGACCGATGCCCCACTCGCCGAGACCTATCCCGAAGAGTGGGCTGAAGCCGCTCGGAGACTGGGTGACCTCGGTCGCTTCTCCAAGGTGTATTCCAGCCCGCTCACGAGGTGCCTTTCTTTCGCCCGCAAGTACTTCGGAGAAGTGGAGACGGACACGCGCCTGATGGAGCTTGACTTCGGGGCATTTGAGGGGCTCTCTTGGCAGGAAATTTTTGATAGGGAGGATGGCAAAAGGTGGTTCGATAATTACCTCGACTGCCCTACCCCGGGCGGAGAATCCTACGCCCAAATGACAGCCCGCGTACGGTCGTTTTACGAAGACAAGATAGCCGGTAAAGAGGGCGACGTCCTCTTAGTCACCCACTCGGGCGTGCTCCGCGCTTTCCTCATTATCCTCCAAGGCTACACCCCGGAAGAGGCTATGAACGCGGAGATCGGCTATGGCGAAGTCCTTACTTTCGACCTATAGAAGTTCCATCTCCACGAGACACGTACCGAGAAAGAGTTGAGACACGTACCGGGCTTAGAAAAAGACCCGTACCGGAAAAGGAGCGAGACACGTACCAAGATTTGCACCACACATAAGATGAAAGAAACCCTCAGACCTCTGATGTTCGTCGGCACCGGCTCCGATGTCGGCAAGTCGGTAGTCGCTGCCGGCTTTTGCCGTCTCTTCAAAGAGGACGGATTCCGACCCGCACCGTTTAAGGCACAGAATATGTCCCTCAATAGCTTCGCCACGCCTGACGGCTTCGAGATCGGACGGGCGCAGGCCGTGCAGGCAGAGGCGTGCGGGATAGCGCCGAGGACGGAGATGAACCCCATCCTTCTCAAGCCCACGAGCCACACCGTATCCCAAGTGGTACTCAACGGCAAACCCTACGGCAATATGAGCGCAAGGGCGTACTTTGACGGAGCGGACAAAGAGGCTCTTTTTGCCGAAGTCATACAGGCCTTCAACCGCCTACAAGCCGAGTACAGCCCCATCGTCATCGAGGGAGCGGGCAGCATATCGGAGCTTAACCTCAAGGAGAAAGACATCACGAATATGCGCGTCGCACGCCGAACCGGAGCTGCCACGATACTGGTGGCAGACATTGACCGAGGCGGACTTTTCGGCAGCGTCTACGGCACCCTTGCACTTTTGTCCGAAGAAGAGCGGGCTTGCATCGTGGGGGTCTTGGTAAATAAATTCAGAGGGGATATTTCGCTCTTCTATGAGGGAAAGAAGATTTTGGAAGAGCTCACGGGCAAGCCCGTGGTGGGCATCCTTCCCTATATGGACGACCTCTTCATAGAAGAGGAGGACAGTGTCGAGCTGGACGCGAAAGAGACCAAGGCAAAGCCGGGAAAGGTGAACGTCTGTGTCGTCCATACGGGACATCTCTCCAACTTCACCGACTTCCGTCTCCTTGAGTCCTTGGACGCAGTCAACCTCTACTACTCGGACGAGCCCCCAGCCATCTCGGAGGCCGACATCCTCATTTTACCCGGCTCCAAAAACACGATCTCCGACCTCATCGAGCTGCGCCATAAGGGGATAGAAGAAGTCGTCCTATCGCACCACGCCAAGGGCAAACCCCTCGTCGGCATCTGCGGCGGGTACCAGATGCTGGGGCAGGAGATACTGGACCCCGAAGGCATAGAGGGCGACGTGGCTTCGGCAAAAGGGCTGGGCATCTTCCCCACCACGACTACGCTTAGGACGGGCAAGCGGACAAGGCAGTCGTCGTTTCTTTTCACGGACGGCACCGCGAAGGGAGACGGGTACGAAATCCACTCGGGAGTAACCCCGACGGATACCCCGGTCTGCACCTTGGACACGGGCGAAACAGACGGATACCGTCTCTCCGCATCCTCTTGGGGAACCTATCTGCACGGCATACTCGACAATGCCTCCGTGGTCGAGAAACTTCTCTCTCCCTATCTGCCGGGCTTCCGGGTACCGTTCGACTTCAAGAAGAAAAAGGAAGAAGGCTTCGACCGCCTTGCGGAGGTGATAAGGCGGGAAATCGACATAGATTACATTTACAGCTGTCTCAGAAAATAAATGCTCACAGGCCACGGCAACGACCGGTACGACTACGAGGGGAAAGTCCGGTACGACTTCTCTTCCAATATCCCTTGGGAAAATAAATCCGGAGAAGTACTCTCTTTTCTGCAAACACGCCTAAGCGCGGTAGAGAATTATCCCGACCCTCTCGCCTCCGAGCTTACGGCTAAAATCGCCGCCCTGCACGGTGTCCCCAAGTCGTGCGTGCTCGTCACGGCAGGCAGCGCGGAGGCTTTTTATCTCCTTGCGCACCTGTACGAGGGGAAGACTTCGACCGTCTTAGTCCCCTCTTTTGCCGAGTACGAGGATGCCGCCCGTGCCCATCGCCACGAGATTCTGCACGGGGCATACACGTCGCTCCCCACCGAAAGGCGCACGGATCTGCTATGGTTCGCGTACCCGAATAATCCCGACGGGTTTCTCCTACCCATACCCGTCATTGAGGAGATCTGTGCCGTAAACCGTACCCGAATCGTTATCATAGATAACGCCTACGGAGACCTGTGTACGGCTGCCGGTACCCTCATACCGCTGCACGGCAAATACGCGAACCTCGTCACCGTCCACTCCCTCACCAAGACGTTTGCCATCCCCGGACTCAGACTCGGCTACCTTATCGCTTCGGAGGAGATCGTCGATGGGCTCCAAAGGATCCGAATCCCGTGGTCCGTCAATGCCCTTGCCCAAGAAGCGGGCAACTTCATCCTCGACCACTACGAAGCCCTTAAGCCGGATGCCGGGAAGCTGGACACGGAGTCTGTGAGGCTCCAAAGAGAACTCAAAAAAATCCCGGAGCTTGTCCCCGAGCCCTCGCCGGCCAACTTCTTCCTCGTCCGGATGCTAAGAGGCTCCTCTCCCGACCTTAAAGCGTTTCTCGTCGAAAAACACGGCATCCTCATCCGCGACGCCTCCAACTTCCGCGGGCTCTCCGACCGCCATTTCCGGCTCTCCGTCCAAAGTCCCGAAGCGTGCGCTGCCCTTATCTCGGGGCTCGAAGACTACTTTTCGCAAATATGACCGACTTCAGTCTCTACGCTTTCTTTGTCCCCATGCTCGGGGGTCTGCTCCTTGACGCCCTTCTCGGAGACCCCCAAGGGTGGCCTCATCCGGTGCGCCTCTTCGGCAAACTCATCTCGTGGTGCGACGTGACGTTTAACCGTGATTCGCACCGGGAAGCCAAAGGCACCCTTGTCGCAGTCTCCCTCGTACTCCTGACGTTTGGCGCACTCAGCCTCGTCCGGATGCTTTACTTCGTCTCTCCCGTCCTCCTCGCCCTCGTCAACACCCTCCTCTTTTACTTCGCCATTGCGCACAGAAGCCTCATCAAAGAGACCTCCTACGTGGAAGAAGCCGTGGAAAAAGGCGACCTCCAGGAAGCCCGGAGACGGCTCGGCTTCATAGTGGGACGCGACACCGGGGCGCTCGACTTCCACAAGATACGCACCGCCACGCTCGAGACGCTGGCGGAGAACCTCTCGGACGGCGTCATTGCCCCGCTCTTCTTTTACGCCCTCGGCGGCATACCTCTGATGTACGCCTATAAGATGATCAACACCATGGACTCTATGATCGGCTACAAAAGCGAGAAGTACAAAGACTTCGGGCGCTTTGCTGCCGTGTACCTGGACGACGTGGCAAACTGGCTGCCCTCCCGACTTACGGGTTGGCTGATGGTGCTTTTGCCCCCAAATAGGAGAGCGATCCGTGTCCTCAAACGCGACCACTCCAAGCACGCTTCGCCAAACTCCGGGTACCCCGAAGCGGCGCTTGCGGGGCTCCTCGACTGCCGGTTTGGGGGACCGAATTACTACGGCGGCAGACTTGTGGACAAACCCTACATCGGCACAAACGACCGTCCTCTCTCGCACGAAGACTTCCGCACCGCCGTCCGCGCCAATCACCGCGTCCTCGTGCTCTCCGTCGCTTTGGTTTCTATTCTTTACTTCAGCATCGCGTAACCAGACCCGATTGGGGTACAGACCGAGAGAAAAAGATTGACCCGTACCTCCTCATAAAGAGATACGGGCCAAAAGTTTTGTCTCGGTACGTACTAAAAAAGAGCCTACCTATGGGCTGCCTAAAACCAGACCTCCGCGTCCGCGTCCTCGTCCTCCGGTAGATGCACGATACAGGTCGTCGCGCCAAGGAGCAGGACATCGCCGGGATTGAGGCGCATCCAGTCTCCTTTTTTGAGACGGATGCCGTTCACGAAAGTACCCGACCGGCTGGCGTTATCCTGCACGAAGAGCGTGCCGTCTTTTTTGAGCCAAAGGATGGCGTGGTTACGCGCCAAGTCCAAGTCTCCGGTCAGGATCTGCAGGTCGGTGTCGGAGTCTGCGTTGTGCTGACCAATCATCGATTTGCCTTCCGGCAGCTGTATCTCCTGATGACGGGTCAGGGGGCTCTCCATCACTTCCAGACAGACCCCTTCCACGTACTTCTTTACCTCCACTGCCACCGCCTTGATGGAGCGGTCTTCGTGCAGCTGCATAAAGGTAAAACCGGGGTAGACGGCTATCGGTCTGTGGCACTTCTCGCAAACCGCCATCAGCCCTCTTTCCTGCGAGGCAAGAGGTGTGGGTACGGTTATTTCGGATCCGCAATAGGGACAGGTGATGGTACTGGGCATAGGGATTGGGTTTTAGCTGTTGAGGACTGCGTGAAGCACCCCTGCATAAAGGCCTGCCGTCTCTGTGCGGAGGCGCTCCTCGCCAAGGGTGACGGGTACGGAGCCGAAGCTTACGGCAGTACGCACCTCTTCGGGTGTGAAGTCGCCTTCGGGTCCGATGAGGAAAAGTGACGGCATACCTTTTTGGAACGCACTTGTGATGGGGGTCTTCGGGAATTCGTCGCTGCAGTAGCCGATGTAGGCACCCCGGGCGACAGTCCGGTCTATTTCGGAAAAGAGCTCTTCTACACTCCGGCACTCGCCAATCTCGGTCACAAACCTTTTGCGCGACTGCTTGAGGGCGGAGATCATCACTTTCTCGAGACGATCGAGGTTGACGTGCCTGCGGACCGTCCTTTCGGTAGAGAGGAGCGTAAACTTGCTCAGCCCCACTTCCACCATTTTTTCCAACAACCACTCGATGCGGTCCATATTCTTCGTAGGAGCCACCGCCAAGTGCAGGTGAGGCGTCGTGCGAGGGGAGGACAGGATCTCTTCCCCGAGGGCAAAGACGGCAGCTTTAGGAGAGACGTCCGTCAGCTCGGCTCTGTAGAGCGCGCCGGCACCGTCCGTGACGAGGATGCTCTCGCCCTCCGTGAGCCGAAGGACGCGGGAGGCGTGCCGGCTCTCTTCCTCCGGCAAGGTGAGGGTTTCGAGGAAACCGGGTGCAAAAAAGAGTGGCAGATCGCCTCCTTCACTCGCCTTTTCCGGACTCTTTTTCTTCATCGCCAGAGTTGCTCGAAGGGTGGTATTTCTCAAGGAAATCGGTGATCATCCGGGCCCACTCGAAAGACTCGAGCGAGACGGCAAGCTCGCGAAGCTCCTCCAGACGCTTGACCCCCATGAGCATAAAAGTCTCCTCAAGCTCGCCATCACGGTAGAGCTGGGTGCCGAGGTGCTGCCGGATATGGCGCTCCACCACGTGACCGCTGTAGTCGACGTAGCGGTCGAGGAAACTCATATCGTTATTCTCGTTGGGATTACGGCGGATGACGGGCTGCTCCTCTATGAGCTTGCGCTCGATCTGTATCGGGCGCTCTTTGAGGAGGGCAAAGAGTACGGCACTGAGGGGATTGGCGATGGGGAAAGTCCCCTCCTCGCCCTCGATGGAAAGCGTGTAGGCATCCGTCATCAGTTCGTCATCAATCATCGAGCGCCACAGGATCACCCCGCGAAACATCACGCCCGAAACCGGCAAAAGGTCATCGATGAGATTGCCGGCTTTAATCCGTTGGTTGATGAAACGCTTGACGGCCAGATTGACCTCGCGCTCCATAGCGGGCGGGACACTGAGGACGAATTCGCGCTGCTCTTTGACCGCAATGACGGTACGAAGTACGAGCTTCAAGCCCCCCTTTTCTCCCGAAGCGGGGTTCTCTTTTACCCTCACAAGACGGTGAAACGTCATCTGAACCGTCTCCCGCATCGGGGGTATCATACGAAACGTGGAGTTATCTCTCGCGCTCATGCTTCACTTCCTCCTTTCTTCAGCGACAGGATCAGCTTAAGGAAGTCCGTCCAGTCGTACGCCTCCTTCTCCAGAGACAGATCCAAGAGACGCATCAGGAGGTCTTCATCAAAGTCGAGAAGCCGGTTGCGGACCTCGGGTGACTCAATGAGCGGATCCGTCCCGGCCTCTATCTGACGGGCGACATAGTCCTCGACGGACTCCGCCTCCTCCGGTTGCTCCTCCTCGGGTTGCTCCCGGTCTTCTTCGCCCGGAAAACGTGCGTCGACCTTAATTTGGCTCAGGATGTAATCGAAAAGCGACTGCTCCATAAAGATCGGTATGCCAGCCAAAACGGCCTCGATGATCGTATACTCGAAGTTAATCGGTACCTCCGCCTCCTCTTCTTCGCTCGTAACGACAGTCATACGACCATAGATACCCTGAGGTGCCGACCTTAGGGCAATGCGCTTGATGCGAACCCCTGCGACACGGGTATATCCCTCGAAGATATCTCCATCCGGATCACCGCCTCCCGCCACCGCCGCGAGCCGGCGCGTGTACAGCCCTTCGCTAAAGGGAGGGACGGGCACCGGTAGGAGCGGGACACGCGAATGCTCCCTGTCCTCCATAAAAGTCTCGTACAGGTCGGCGGGACAAAAGAGCATCAGCGTACCTCTCTTTGCCTTTTCGAGACCGCCGAGACCGATGTACTTTATCTCGATGAGACGTTCTTCGGTGTCTTTGAAATCTTTCGTGTCGTTCTCCATTCTTTTCCTCCCTTAGCCCTCAGCGCAACATCGCAAGGGCTTTATTCAAAATTTCGACCATAGCGCGCACTTCTTCTACGGTGTTGTAAACCGCGAAGCTGGCACGGGCCGTACCGGTGATGCCGTACCTGTCCATAAGAGGCTGAGCACAGTGGTGACCGGTACGGAGCGCTACGCCCATCTGATCCATCAGAGTCCCAAGGTCGTAAGGGTGTACGCCGTCCACGAGAAACGAGATGACCGCTTCCTTGTGTGGCGCCGTGCCGTAGATACGGAGTCCCGGCACACGGGTCATCAACTCCGTGGCTGTCTCAAGGAGCTCTTTTTCGTGGCTCATAATGAAATCGAAACCGACCCCACGTACAAACTTCAGAGCCTCCATAAGTCCCACGCTTCCGATAAAGTCCGGGGTACCGGCCTCGAACTTGTAGGGGATCTCTCCGTAGGTCGTACGGTCGAAAGAGACGTGCTCTATCATCTCCCCGCCGCCTTGATAGGGCGGGAGCTTCTCGAGCCACTCGCGCTTTCCGTAGAGGACACCGATACCGGTGGGACCGTATACCTTGTGTCCCGAGAAAGCGAGGAAGTCACAGTCAATATCCTGCACGTCCACGGGACGGTGTGCCACGGCCTGTGCGGCATCTATAAGCACGGGGATACCGAGTGCGTGTGCGTGAGCCGTTATCTCCTTGACGGGGTTCACGGTTCCGAGGACGTTGGAGGCGTAGCAGATGGAGACGAGCTTGGTACGCTCGCCCATCATACGCTTCATCTCTTCGACGTCGAGCACCCCATCTTCCGAGAAAGGCGCGTGCCGTACCGTGACGCCCTGCAGCTGCCAGGGGACGATATTCGAGTGATGCTCCATGTCGGTAACGAGCACCTCGTCGTCTTTCTTCATAAACGCGGGGCAAAAAGAAGATGCCACAAGGTTTATGCTCTCCGTCGTACCTCTCGTGAAAAGCACCTCTGCCGGTTCACGGGCATTTATGAAGTCCGCGACATACGCGCGCGCCTCTTCGTGCGCCTCCGTAGCTTTTCTACTGAGGTAGTGGACCCCTCGGTGGATATTGGCATTATCGAGCGCCAAGCTCTCCGAGAGCCGGTCGATGACCGCCTGCGGCTTCTGGGTCGTGGCGGCGTTGTCGAAATAGATGAGCGGACGATCTTTATAGATCTTCTGGCTCAGGGCGGGGAACATCCCCCTTATATCGTTTACGTTCATCGTTTCTGAAAGTTTTCTTTCCTGCAGGGCGACGGTCTTGTCTGAACTCCCTCTTGCTGTCCTCAAAGCGTGCCCTCTCGGTGCGGGTCCTTATTCGGTCCTCTTTCCGTGCTCTGAGCTCGCCTTTGTCGGCGAGGTCGCGAACAAATTCGTCCCGCTTGCCGGCAAACAGCTCATACCCTCTCAGCTCGACTTCGATGGTAGCATTGAAGAGCTTTTCCCTGTGGAAATGCTTCAGCCCGATGGCTCCGAAGCCTTCTTCCAAAAGGCTCGTCACCACCCAGGCCTTCCAGCCGGAGAAAGCATGCTTTAGGGTAGAACCGATTTTGCCGTATAATAGTTCGGCATCCTCGAGCTTCAACCGCTCTCCATAGGGCGGATTAGTCACCAGGAGACCGGTGTCGGAGGGACGGTTTTCCGCGGTGTACTCGTCCACAGACTTGACGGAAAGCTCGACGTACTTTTCCACCCCGGCTTTTCGGACATTGGCGCGTGCGATGGCGATAGCTTTGGGCGCGATGTCGGAGCCATATATTTTGTGGTCAAACGGTTTCTCCTCCCATTCGTCGAGCAAGTCGGAGAGTAGGTCGGGGTCAAAATCCGGCCACCGCTCGAAAGCAAAGCTCTTCTTGAAGATACCCGGAGGAATGCCCCCTGCCATAAGCGCGGCTTCCGTCAGGAAGGTTCCGGATCCGCACATCGGATCGAGAAAATCGGTCTCACCCTTCCAGCCTGCGCGCATCAGGATGCCGGCAGCAAGGACTTCGTTGATGGGGGCGTCGTTTTGCCCCACACGGTACCCCCTTTTGTGGAGACTTTCACCCGAAGAGTCGAGTGCCAGAGTGACCGTGCGATCCGAGATATGGATGTGAAAAAGGAGATCCGGCTCGCTCACCGAGACATTGGGACGGCGACCGCCTTTGTCCGCAAAGTAATCGGCAATGGCGTCCTTAACCCTGTAAGCCACGAACTTGCTGTGGGTGAACGTATCCGAGTAGACGACCGTCTCCACGGCAAAGGTATTCTTTGGCGTCAGGTAAAGCGACCAATCGACGTGATCGTAGAGGTACTGGTAAATCTCGTCGGGCGTATCGGCTTCGAACTGTTCGATGGGCACCAAGATGCGGAGTGCAGTTCTGAGGTGAATGTTGGCTTTGTAAAGCACTGTCCGGTCGCCTTTGAAAGCGACCATACGCCGTCCGGGGACGATGTCCTCTGCGCCGATTGCCTTGAGTTCTTCGGTCAAGAGATCTTCCAATCCGTACATCGTTTTGGCAAGCATCTGCCGACTTTCGCTCCTTTTGTCTGTCATGAGTAACTATTAAATTGATTTTGTCTGGTGTTCTGTATTTCGCCACTATTTTTGGCCTGTGTCTCGTCTTCCTCTCGTACCGTGTCTCGTCCTCTCCCCGGTCTGTACCACAAACCAATCTCGGTACGGGTCTCTTTTTTCGCGGCATCAAAGACAGGCATAGACTTGCGGCTCCGTCTGTTTTATTCGGACGTCTCTGCCGCGCCCCTGTCCGGAGTCTGCTCCGAAAGCCCCTCGGGATCCGCTTGAATGGGAGGAGGCGGGGGCATCCTCTTCGAGAGTGTGACGCTGTCGAAAGTGATAAAAGAGTGAGAACCCGCCCCACTCCCGGTGCCTGAGGGTCGGAAGCGGTACTTGAAGTAAAGCTCTGAGAGGGGATTTGCTGCGCCGCCAGTCTGTCCCGCCGGGAGGACAAAAGAAGCCTTAAGCTTCATTCCGGGAAGGAAAAGCACGCTCTGTCTGTCTCGCACGACATCTGCCGTATCTTTGACCAAGAGCAGTACTTCAAGCTCCTGCCCTTTGCTGAGAGGAGGTTGTATGTTGGCCGAGAAATCGACCGTGTCACCCGGCAACAAGCCGGGTACGGGCTGGCTGTGGTAATAGACGGCGCGTTCGGAGGGAATCACGAAGCGGGAGGGACCGTTCCACAGCGAGAGTGTAGGGACGTAATGAATCCGATATAATTCGGTCGAATCCACGATGGCGCTGTCCAAAAGGGCACCCTGCTCCGCAAACTCCGCGGCAAGCTCCTCGTATATCTTTGAGAGCAATTGCGCATTTCGGGCATACCAGACCATCGAAGAGTCGTACTCGGCACCCGTCAGCCCGTATTTGTCCAAGAGCGCCTCTTTCTGCAAGAGGAAAAGCGAATCGGAGGGAGACACGGAGCCCCCGAAAGAAGCCTCCAAAAGAAGCATCTCCCGCACCACGTTTTTCATCTCGTCAGTGGCAAGGACACCGCGCGGCTGGGGTCTGCACTGCGTCAGAAAAAAAGCCGACAAAAGGAGGCAGAGAAAAGCAATCTGCCGGAGGATTCTATGACTCTTTCGTGTCATCGGCTGGTCCGACGGGGGTAGTCTTCGACTGTTCATCTTCGCTGAGCAGGATGCTGAAAGACCGACTGTAAAACAGGATCAGACAGATCACGCCCACCGATATGCAGGCATCGGCAAAGTTAAAAATAGGCTGAAAGAAAATAAGCTCCTGTCCGCCCACAAGCGGCATCCAGTCCGGCCAAACGGTATTGATGATGGGGAAATAAAACATATCCACCACCTTGCCGTGCAGCCAATCGGCATATCCGTCGCCCACGGGTACAAAGGTCGCCACCTGACCATAACTGTGGTCGAAGAAGACGCCATAGAAGACGGAATCGATGATGTTGCCGAGCGCTCCCGCCAAAATGGCAGCCAGGCACAAAAGGAAACCGGTCGAGAACTTTTTCTTCGCCGTCTTCCACAAGAGCCACGCCAAGAGACCACTTGCGACAAGTCGGAAAATCGTGAGCACGCTCTTGCTCACCACCTCCCAGCCGAAAGCCATACCGGGGTTCTCGGTAAAGTAGATGAAGAACCAGTCCGTCACCCGGATGCTCTCACCGAGCATCATGGAAGTCTTAACGGAGATCTTGATCCATTGGTCGATGACCAGAAGCAGAAGCACAAAGCCCACCGCCAAGAGCATCCTTCGGACACTCCCGGAGCGGGCTTCTATTGGGGAAGAGAGCCGATCTGAATGCACGGAAAATCGAGAGTCTGAGTTTATTTGAACCCCGCCTTTTTCGCCTCTATGGAGAGGGTGGCGTGAGGGACGGCACGGAGCCGCTCTTTCGGGATCAGCTTACCGGTGGCACGGCAGATACCGTAGGTCTTGTTTTCTATACGTGCAAGAGCCGCTTCGAGGTTCTGGATGAATTTTTTCTGCCGTGCTGCACTCGCCGCCGTCTCCTGCTTGGCAAGCAGAGTGGCGGACTCTGTGAGGTTCTTGTACGTCGGCATCGTATCCGTGATGTCGTTGCCGTCTATGCCGTCCATACTCGAGAGCAGGATCTCGTAATTTTTACGGGCTTTGTCAAGCTTCTTATTGATGATCTCGCGGAATTCCTCGAGCTCTTCGTCACTGTATCTGTTCTTTTCCATATCAAAATCCCTTTCTCGGTTCTTTCTATCAAGGATTAAAGTTTGGATATTGCGGCCTCCACAGTGAAGCCGTCTTCTATCTCGAAAGTCTCGGGACGGTCGGTTTCGTCCCATCTCTCGACGAGATTTGCCTCCAAAGCCTGCACCTGTTCCATCAGGTAGTCGCGATGGGCATCAAACGTCTTTTGCAAAAGGTCGGAACCGCGCAAAAATTTGATGGCGATCTTGTCCGAGACATCAAACCCGGAAGACTTGCGGAAGTTTTGGATCTTATTGACAAGCTCGCGCGCATAGCCCTCAAGCTTGAGCTCGGGCGTAATCGTCTCGTCGAGGGCTACGGTGATGTTGCCTTCGTTGAGCACGAGCCAGCCGGGGACGTCTTCGCTGATGATTTCGACTTGGTCTAAGGTGATCTCCTTCCCGTCGTAAGAGAGTGACCCTTTTTTCTCTAAGCCCGCAATCGCGTCCTGATCCAGTCCGGTGAGGTAAGCGGCGACCTCTTTCATCTGTTTGCCGAATACGGGACCGAGGGCTTTGAAATTGGGTTTCAGACGCTTCACGACCACACCGGAAGCGGATCCGGTGACGAACTCGAGCTCTTTGACGTTCACTTCGGCAAGGATGAGCTGACGGACGTGTTCGATGGCGTCGATCGCGCTCTCGTCACTCGTAAGGACGAGGATTTTTTGGAGCGGCTGACGCACCTTGGTGTCCATCTTCCGCCTCAGAGCAAGCACCATGGACGAGACACTCTGGGCATAGTCCATCGCAGTCTCAAGGTTTTTATTCACGACAGAGAGGTCGGCTTTGGGGAAGGATGCGAGGTGGACGCTCTTCGTGTCGTCTCTGTGAAGCGCACGGTAGAGGGAGTCGGCATAAAACGGAGCAATCGGCGCAATGAGCCTCGAGACGGTCTCCAGACACGTATAGAGCGTCCCGTATGCCGCCATCTTATCCTCGGAGAGGCCGTTGCCCCAGAAACGTTTCCGCCCGAGTCGTACATACCAGTTCGACAGACGGGACTCCACGAAGTCCGAGATCGCCCTACCCGCTTTCGTAGGCTCGAACTCCTCAAGGTCGCGCGTCACTTCTTCGACGAGAGAATTGAGAACCGAGAGAATCCAGCGGTCAAGCTCGGGACGCTTCGCAAACGGTACCTCTTTCATCTCCGGGTCGAAACCGTCGATATTGGCGTACAGGGAGAAGAAAGAATAGGTATTGAAGAGCGTGCCGAAAAACTTCCGGGCCACTTCGTCCACGCCGGCGGGGTCAAAACGGAGGTTGTCCCAGGGCGAAGCGTTCGTGATCATATACCACCGAAGCGGATCCGACCCCTTGGTGCGAATCGTCTCGAACGGGTCTACGCTGTTGCCGAGACGCTTGCTCATCTTATTTCCGTTCTTGTCGAGGACGAGACCGTTGGAGACCACGTTCTTGAACGCCACAGAGTCAAAGAGCATCGTCCCTAAGGCATGAAGCGTGAAAAACCACCCACGCGTCTGATCCACTCCTTCGGCGATAAAATCGGCCGGATAATAACCCCGCTCATCGATGAGCGCCCTATTCTCGAAAGGATAATGGAGTTGGGCGTAAGGCATCGCGCCCGAGTCGAACCACACGTCTACGAGGTCTGTCTCTCGGTACATAGGCTGACCGCTGTCGGAAGTGAGGACGATGTCGTCCACGTAAGGTCTATGGAGATCGATCTTGTCGTAATTCTCTTTCGTGTACACCCCGGGCTCGAAGTCTTTCCAGAAGTTTTCCTTCATAAAACCTGCCTTGACGGACTTCTCGATCTCGTCCATCAACTCGGCCACGGAACCGATGCACTTCTCTTCCTTGCCGTCTTCGGTCACCCAGATGGGCAACGGCGTCCCCCAGTACCGGGAGCGCGAGAGGTTCCAGTCTTGGAGATTTTCGAGCCACTTCCCGAAGCGTCCCGAACCCGTACTCTCGGGTTTCCAATTGATGGTCTTATTGAGCGCGATCATCTCGTCCTGCTTGGCAGTAGAGCGGATGAACCAGCTGTCGAGCGGATAATAGAGGATGGGCTTATCGGTACGCCAGCAGTGGGGATAGCTGTGGGTCTCTTTTTCGATGCGGAAGGCAAGGCCGCGCTCTTTGAGCTCCATACAGATGGAGACGTCGAGCGACTCGGCGTCCGAAGGGATGCGCTCGTCGTAGACGTTCTTGACGAAGCGGCCTTGGTATCTCTCGTAGGCTTCGACGTTGACGCGGCTCTTCACGAAGCCCGGATCGAGCTCGTCCAAGAGGTAATACTTACCCGTAAAGTCGACCATCGGACGCTCTTTGCCGTCTTTGGTGAGGAGGAGCAGCCCGGGCACTCCGGTCTGGGCTGCGACCTTATTGTCGTCCGCACCGAATGTCGGTGCGATGTGGACGATACCGGTACCGTCTTCCGTGGTGACAAAGTCCCCCGTGATGACGCGGAAAGCCCCCTCGCCGGGGTTAACCCACGGGAACAGCTGCTCATAGGTCATCCCTTCGAGCTCTGTCCCTTTCCATTTCCTATCCAATATACGGTAAGGCAGCACCTTGGAGCCTTTCTCTGGCGCCTCCATAGGCAGCTCGAGACCTTCGCTCTTGAAGTAATGCGGTACCAATGGCTCGCCCATTACGACGGTGAGCGGCTCGTGCGAGTAGGGGTTAAAGGTTTGAACCGCGACATAGTCCACTCGCGGGTTGACGGCAAGGGCGGTATTGGAAGGCAATGTCCACGGGGTGGTGGTCCAAGCCATAAAGTACACGTCCCCGTGTCCCGTCATCTCACCAAGAGGTGACTTCACAGGGAAAAGCACCGTCGCCATAGTGTCTTTGACGTCGCGGTAAGTGCCGGGCTGATTGAGCTCGTGGGAGCTGAGTCCCGTGCCGGCTGCGGGCGAATACGGCTGTATGGTGTACCCTTTGTAGAGGAGACCTTTCTTGTAAAGCTCCTTGAGCAAATACCACAGGGTCTCTATGTAGCGGTTGTCGTAGGTGATGTACGGATGCTCCATATCCACCCAGTAGCCCATTTGGTCGGTGAGGGACTCCCACTCCGCGGTGTATTTCATCACCTCTTTGCGGCAGGCGTCGTTGTACTCTTCGACCGAAATTTTGGTTCCGATGTCGGCTTTGGTGATGCCGAGCTTCTTCTCCACGCCGAGCTCGACGGGGAGACCGTGGGTGTCCCACCCGGCCTTACGGTCCACAAGGTAGCCCTGCATCGATTTGTACCGGCAGAAGATATCTTTTATCGTCCTTGCGATGACGTGGTGAATGCCGGGCAGACCGTTTGCGGAAGGCGGACCCTCGTAAAAGACGAAGCGTGGCGCTCCCTCGCGAAGCTGCAAGGACTTTTCAAAAAGATGTTCTTTCTTCCACTTCTCAAGCATCTCCCGATTGATTTCGGGGAGGTTGAGTGTGGAGGCCGTGGTGAATTTCTTATCCGACATACGTATTCATCTTGATTCCTCGTGTAGCCCGCCATTGACTTCAGGCCTTTAGGAAATTGGGACTTCTAAAATATAATCACGCAAAAATACCAAAAAGGACCGAAAGCCGGGAGATTTGCCCGCGCGGGGCGTCGTCTCAGCTTTCGGTCTCTCGTTAGGTGCGGGTTTGTGTGGCGTCTCTGTCTCTTCTTTTGCGGAAACGGCTTATCCGAGATAGCTCCTGAGCTGAGTTTTGTCTCCCGTCTTGCGAAGCTGTCTGATGGCCTTTTCCCTAATCTGTCTGACGCGCTCGCGGCTCAATCCCACTTCCGCGCCGATCTCGTCAAGGCTCATCTCCGGGGCTCCGCCCAGTCCGTAGGTGTGGATGAGCACAAACCGCTCGCGCTCATTGAGGCACTGCATCGCCACCTGAATCTCACGGGCAAGAGACTCACCGATGAGACCGGAGTCCACAGTGGGTGCGCTCTCGTCGGTCATAATGTCGAGGAGGGTGTTGCTCTCCCCGTCCTCAAACGTCTTGTCCACGGACACTTCGCCCTTGTCTATCTGGATGATGTCGATCACTTTGTCGACATCCATACCCATTTCGTCGGCGAGTTCTTCGGGAGAAGGCTGACGCTGGTTGAGCTGCTCGAACCGCTCCCTCACGCTCTTGAGACGGGTCACGTTGCCGACCTGGTTCTGCGGCAGACGGACGATGCGGCCTTGGTCGCCGAGAGCCTTGAGGATGCTCTGGCGGATCCACCACACCGCATAGGTGATGAACTTAAATCCGCGGGAGCCGTCAAAGCCCTGCGCGGCGCGTATCATCCCGAGGTTTCCCTCGTTGATAAGGTCGATGAGCGGCAGCCCCAGATCCTGGTACTGCTTGGCCACAGAAATCACGAAACGGAGGTTGGCGCGCACGAGCTTATCCACAGCAGCCTGTGACTCTTCGTCGTGGCGCTGTATCTTCATGGCGAGCTCGGCCTCCTCGTCCGCGGTGATCATTTCCTCCTTGGCCACTTCCTTCATAAAGCGGTTAAGGACGGCATCGTCGCGGCTCGTTATGGATTTCTCGATTTTTAGTTGTCTCATCTTCGCTCTTTCCTTTCTCTTATTAAAAAAGCAACTTGCCTTGCCTATCTTCGAAATTAGGGTGCAAATTTACTCTGTTTCTTTCTATTGTGCAAACACCCCTCACCGGGGTATACCCCTTCTACGATCCGAAAAAACTTCCGCGGTACGTGTCTCGCGTTTCTCCCGGTCTGTACCTTTTGACTTTCCCGGTACGTACTACGCGACTTTTTCGGTCCGTATCTCTTTTTTCGATCTTCCGGTGTGCTTCCTAAAAGTTTCCTTACCGCTTTAGAAACAGCCCGTGAGGGCAAAAAGTTCAGTCGATGACGACCACGAGCGTCTCCTCGGTGGGGAAGTTATCGTAGATGAACTTGGCATGACTCGAAGCGTTGCGCACACACATGTGCGACCGAGGCGTGGTACCGAGACTGGCGCTGTACTCAATGATTTTGCCGTTCGGGTGATTGACCGGCACGCCGTGGAGGTACCCGCCGTTGGTGAAGCGGGACGCATACGGGGCATAGCCGGCGATACGGGAAGACCCGTCGTGCGTGTAAAACATCTTCACTTTCTTCTGTTGGACGAGGAAAGTGCCGAGAGGCGTCTCCATCTGAAACGGGGGATTGTGCTTACCCGTCGTGCAGGGGTTGGTGCTTCTCACGAGCCACCGACCTTTTTCCGCCCGCTCCATCGTCACGATGTTTTGGTCGCTGCGGTCTACGAAAACGACGTGTCCGAAAGTCGCCGAGTCGGGGATGAAGTGCACGTACTTCTTCGGCACCGCCCACTCTTCGTCACTGTCATAGAGACTGAGGGTGTAGTACCCCCCGACGCTGTCCCGAAAGACGACCGGCGTACCGTCTCTGCCGTAACGCCTCGGGGTGACGCTGTCGGGTAGGCGGTAGAGCGGCACCGACTGGTAGCGGGCGATATTCAGGGAGTCGCTAACGAGCTTATATTCGTTGCGGTGCCAAGTGTGGACGAGCGGAGCCTCGCCATTGAGGTTCTTGTAGTTTTGGATCACACCCCACTTGTGTTTCACTTTTTGGGCGTTCTCGACGGCGGCGAGGTTTTCTCTGATCTTATCCCACTTGATGACCCGTATCGTGTCCTTGTAGGGATACGAGTCCTCCAATAGATAATCCTCGAAGAGGAACTCTTTTTCGACCGTGATGTCAGCCGCCGTAAGCGGACGTGTCCGCTTGGCTTCCACAGAGTCTCTCACAAATTGTTCGCGGGCAGCCAGAGAGTCGGCTTCGGCTCTCTCCTTGGCGTCCTCCTCTGCCTGCCTGGTTCCTCCCGTGCAGGAAAGAAAGGAAGCGGAGAGGACGAGGGCAAAGAGTAAGCCGAGGGAGGTCTTTCGGTTTGTCACAGGCAGTTTTCTTTTATTCGGCATGAGCCAAACCCCTGAGGCTCGTGGAGCGGAAGTGGGCTTCGGCATAAGGCAGGTCTATGTGCAGGGTATCCATATCGCCGGACGGCGCCTCGAACATCGCATCCGTCATGATGCTCTCGAAGATGCTCCTCAGACCACGCGCGCCGACTTTGAACTCTATGGCTTTCCTCACGATGAAGTCGTACACTTCTTCGTCGATTACAAGCTCCACGCCGTCCATCGCAAGGAGCTTTTTGTACTGCTTGCTTATGGCGTTTTGCGGCTCTGTGAGGATGCGGCGGAGTGCCGGGGCATCGAGCGTATTGAGGTACGTGATCACGGGGAGACGCCCGATGAGCTCGGGGATAAGGCCGTAGTTCCTCAGGTCTGCCGGCGTGACGTACTTCAGTAGGGCGTCGCCCTCTTCGTTCGTCTGCCCTCTCGTCACGCTATTGTAGCCGACGACGCGGGTATTGAGACGCTTGGCGATCTTTCGCTCTATGCCGTCGAAAGCGCCGCCACAGATGAAGAGGATGTTCTCGGTATTGACGAGAATCATTTTCTGCTCGGGATGTTTGCGTCCGCCTTCGGGTGGAACGTTGACGTCTGCACCCTCCAAGAGCTTGAGGAGACTCTGTTGGACCCCTTCACCGCCTACGTCTCTCGTGATGCTGGGGTTGTCTACGGCGCGGGCAAGCTTGTCCACTTCGTCGATGAAGACGATCCCTCTCTCCGCCGCCGTCACGTCGTAGTCAGCGACCTGCAGAAGGCGACTGAGGATGCTCTCCACGTCCTCTCCCACATAGCCGGCCTGCGTAAAGACGGTGGCGTCCACTATCGTGAAAGGCACCTTGAGGAGACGGGCCACGGTCTTGGCGAGGAGCGTCTTCCCGGTACCCGTGGGTCCCACCATAATCATATTGCTCTTGTCGAGCTCGACGTCGTCGGTGTCCCACGCAGCGCGGGTATTGGCACGGCGCTTGCCGGACTGCTTATTGAGACCTTTGCTGTAGAGCCGCTTGTAGTGGTTGTAGACAGCCACTGCGATACTGCGCTTGGCGTCGTTCTGACCGATGACGAAGCGGTCCATATACGCCACGATCTCCTTGGGCTTGGGCAAGTCGTCGAAGGAGGGCAGAGCAAACTGTTCCTTCTTCAACGTCTGTGCCTCGGCCTCCTTTACGGCATAGTGCACGGTGTCGGCGCATTCGTTGCAGAGGTACCCCACGGGACCCTCCACCAGGTAATCCACCATCATCTCCGGCCGTCCGCACACGCTGCAGGAGTGCTGGGGCTTATTGGTTTTGGTTGTTTTGGCCATTACTTATTGTCCTTGGTGAGCACTTTGTCGATGAGGCCGTATTCGAGCGCCTCTTGTGCAGTGAGCCAGTAGTCGCGATCGCTGTCACGGGAGATCTCTTCAAACGTCCGTCCGCTGTGGTCGGCGAGGGTTTGGAAGAGTTCTTTTTTGAGCTTCAAAATCTCCTTGACGGTGATCTCCATATCGCTGGCCTGCCCCTGAGCACCGCCGAGAGGCTGGTGGAGCATCACGCGGGCGTGGGGGAGTGCAAACCGCTTACCCTTGGCACCTGCCACGAGGAGGATGGAAGCCATCGAAGCCGCGATGCCGGTGTCTATCGTCGAGATGTCGCAGTCGATGTACTGCATCGTGTCGTAGATGCCGTACCCGGCGTACACGCTGCCACCGGGGGAATTGATGTAGAGTGAAATGTCCTTACCCGGGTCGCTCGTCTCGAGGAAAAGGAGCTGCGCCTGGATGACGTTAGCGACGTAGTCGTTAATCTCGGTGCCGAGGAAGATGATGCGGTCCATCATCAGACGGCTGAAAACGTCCATCTGGGCGACGTTGAGCTGACGTTCTTCGATGATGGAGGGCGAGATGTAGCCCCCTTGTGCCAGGATTTGGCTGTTGAATTTGGTATAATCGTCCAATGCCAAGGAATTCATTCCGAGGTGTTTGGTGGCGTAGTTCTTGAACTCGTTCTTCATTTTTCTTGCCTTTCGTGTTGGAGTAAAGGGAGGACGCATCCTGCGCCTTCCGTTCTGCAAATATAAAAAGGAATCGGCAGTAAAAGTTCACCCGACCGATTTCCCTCATTTTTGTTTGCAAAACCCTTGCCACGTCGACCTCCGGGAGATACAGACCAAAAAAGTCGCGTGGTACGTACCGAGGAAATCAAAAGGTACAGACCGGGAGAAACGCGAGACACGTACCTCGGGGAAAAGTGGTATCTTTGTTTGTTATGAGAAAAGGAGGGAGGAAAGAATATTTGTGAGTAAACAAGGAATACGCATGAGCGACGAAAAAGAGACAAAAGAGACGATAATCCCAAATAACGGAGAGAGCTACGGAGCCTCCAATATCCAAGTCCTCGAAGGGCTTGAGGCGGTGCGTAAGCGTCCTGCCATGTACATCGGGGACATCAGCTTCAAAGGTCTGCACCACTTGGTTTATGAAGTGGTGGACAACTCCATCGACGAGGCCATGGCGGGCTACGCGACGCACATCGAGGTGGAGATCAACGAGGATAACTCCATCGCCGTACACGACAACGGCCGAGGTATCCCCGTGGATATGCACGAGAAGATGCACAAGAGCGCACTCGAAGTCGTTATGACGGTACTCCACGCGGGGGGCAAGTTCGACAAAGGCTCTTACAAGGTCTCGGGCGGCCTCCACGGCGTCGGCGTATCTTGCGTGAATGCGCTCTCCTCCACGCTTCGGGCAGAAGTCTACCGGGACGGGAATATTTACCAGCAGGTCTACCACAGGGGACACCCTGAGGCTCCGGTGGCAGTCATCGGCACGACGGATCGCACCGGCACTTCTGTCTATTTCAAGCCGGACGACACCATCTTCACCGTCCTCGAGTACGACTACGACACCTTGGCCGAGCGGCTCAGAGAGCTGGCGTTCCTCAATAAAGGCATCCATCTCACACTGACGGACTACCGTCAGAGAGACGAAGAAGGTACGCCGAAAAAGGAGGTTTTTCACTCCGAAAACGGGCTCAAAGACTTCGTCACGTACCTCGACGCGACGAAAGAGACCCTTATCGACGACGTCATCCAGTTCTCGAACGACAAAGGCGAAGCACCCGTGGAGGTCGCCATGACGTACAATACGACCTACAACGAAAGCGTCCTCTCCTACGTCAATAACATCCACACCATAGAGGGCGGCACGCACCTCACGGGGTTCCGCCGCGCCCTCACCCGCACCCTCAAGAAGTACGCCGACGACTCCGGTATCTTGGAGAAAGAAAAAGTGGAAGTCACGGGGGACGACTTCCGCGAAGGTCTCACCGCGGTCATCTCCGTAAAGGTGCAGGAGCCGCAGTTTGAAGGACAGACGAAAACGAAGCTCGGGAACTCCGAGATCGTGGCAGTCGTGGACTCGGCCGTCTCCGAAGCCCTCTCCGTCTACCTCGAAGAGCACCCCAAAGAGGCACGTATGATCGTGGACAAAGTGGTCATCGCAGCCAAGGCGCGCGTAGCCGCAAAGCGTGCGCGCGAGATGGTGCAGCGCAAAGGGCCGATGTTCTCCGGCGGGCTGCCCGGCAAGCTCTCTGACTGCCGCAGCCGCGACCCCGAGATCTGCGAGATCTTCCTCGTCGAAGGGGACTCCGCAGGCGGCACTGCCAAGCAGGGACGCGACTCCATGTTTCAAGCAATACTCCCCCTCCGCGGTAAGATCCTCAACGTCGAGAAGGCTATGCCGCACCGCGTCTTTGAGAATAAAGAAATCCAGTCGATGTATACCGCCCTCGGCGTAAGCATCGGTACGGAGGAAGACCCCAAGGAGCTCAATATGACCAAGCTGCGTTACCACAAAGTCATCATCATGACCGATGCCGATGTGGACGGTGCCCACATCGCCACTCTGCTCCTCACCTTCTTCTTCCGCCACATGCGTCCGCTCATCGAGAACGGCTACGTCTACCTCGCCACTCCCCCGCTCTACCAGTGCAAGAAAGGCGACGTGCAGGAGTACTGTTACACGGACAAGGACCGGATGGACTTCATCCAAAAGTACGCCGACGGCGACGAGACCCAGGTCATCACCCAGCGCTACAAAGGTCTCGGTGAAATGGACCACGATCAGCTCTGGGAGACCACTATGGATCCCGAGCAGAGGTACCTCAAGCAGGTGCAGCTCGACAACGCCGTCGAAGCCGACCGCGTCTTCTCGATGCTGATGGGCGAAGACGTGGAACCGCGGCGGGAGTTCATCGAAGAAAACGCCACTTATGCGACAGTGGATGCCTGACTTTTTTGGAAAGATAAGGAAATAATTTTCGGTCAGACCGGGGAGATCTCTTCGGTCTGTCCGAAAGTTTTTCCCCGGTCTGTACCGGAAAGAAATTTCGGTCTATGCAAGATTTTCTCTTGGCTCTCATCATTGCCAACCATTTGCACAAAGGCGTACTATGAAGCCGGTCACCTATAACCTCAAAAGCCTCTTCGGGCGGGTTCGCTCCGGGATGAAGTACGCGGAGGAGTACCCTCCCGTCATCGGCATCACGGCAAATCACGACCACGTAGACGAAAACCGCCTCACCGACACCTATGCCGTCAGCGTCCGGAAGGCGGGCGGCACACCGCTTATTATCCCCAAGCTCACGGACGAAGAAGCGGTGATAAGCGCCGTCAGCAAATGTGACGGCATCATACTCACCGGCGGCGGCGACCTGCATCCGCTCTGGACGGAGTCCGAATCAATGGGGAAACTGGGGCGCATCGACTCCGAAAAAGACCTCTTCGACTTCACGGTCATCTACGCGGCGCTAAGGCTCTCCATCCCCATCCTCGGCATCTGCCGGGGCTTCCAGATGCTCAACGTCGCTCTCGGAGGAACGCTCTACGAAGACATCCCTTCCCAAGTCCTTGGCGCCATAGGACACGACCAGCCGACGTCCCGCTACGAGACGTGGCACCGCGTGAATATCGAAAAAGAGGGACGACTGAAGGACATCTTTGGCGGGACAGAGCAGGTAGAGACCAATTCCTTTCACCATCAAGCCGTGCGGCTCCTGCCCGACTTCGCGAAAGTATGCGCCACGGCTTCGGACGGTGTGATAGAGGCTGCCGACTACTACCCCGAGTACAACGCCCTCGGCGTACAGTGGCACCCGGAGGCTTTGGCGTGCAACGACCTCGAGCCGCACACGAAGCTCTTCGACTTCATCGTCCGTGAAGCGGAGCTTTACCAAAGGGCGCGCTATGTCTTCGACAATACGGTTGTCTGCGACTCGCACGCCGATACGCCGACCGCGTTTTTGAAGGCAAACGGAGCAGTCGATTTCCTCAAGCCCTCCGACGACTTTCTCATCGATTACCCCCGGATGGTCGACGGCGGCGTACACGTCGCCACGATGGTCGCGTGGATTCCGCAGGCGGAAGATCTGACGGACGAGACACGGGGAGACGCAGCAGACTTGGCAAAGAAAGAGCTGGAGATGACCCGCGAGATTATGGCGGAGACACAGGGCAAAGTCGTCCTCTACACCGACCCCGACGACGCGTGGGACACCTCCGTCACCGGCACGAAAGGCATCCTCCTCGGGATCGAAAACGGCTTTGCCATCGGCAGAGACCTCTCCAAGCTCCGTGAGTTTCAGGAGCTCGGCGTGCAGTACGTGACACTTTGCCACAACGGCGACAACGACATCTGCGACTCCGCCTCCAAGACGAAGCACACACACGGAGGTCTCTCCGACTTCGGCAGAGAAGTGGTTCGGGAGATGAACCGCCTCGGCATAACGATAGACATCGCCCACGCCGGCGACCGGACGATAGAGGACGTCCTCGAGATCTCCTCTCAGCCCATCATCAGTTCGCACTCGTCCTGTAGAGCCCTCTTCGACCACCCGAGAAATCTGCCCGACCACTTGATGAAAGCGATCGCGGACAAAGGCGGCGTGATCCAGATGTGTATGTACGGCGGTTTCTTGAGAGCGAACGCAAGCGAAGCCACGATAGGAGACTTTTGCGACCACGTGCTGCACGCAGTCGAGGTTGCGGGCTACGACCACGTGGGCATCGGCACCGACTTCGACGGGGACGGCGAAGTAAGCGGGTGCCGGCATATAGGCGAGTTCAAACGCATCACGATAGAGCTGCTCCGAAGAGGCATCCCGGAGCCTAACCTATACCTAATGATGGGACTGAACTACCTCAACGCCCTCAACGCCAACTACCACCATTTGGAAGAGCTTTACGAAGAAACCCGGTAAGTCCGGAAGATTTGGCACAGACGACAACAAACACCAAAATAAATACCTCATGGAGTACAATTTTCAAGAGATAGAGAAGAAATGGCAAAGGATCTGGGAAGAGGAAGGCACGTACAAGGTTACGGAAGACCCCTCTAAGCCCAAATACTACGTCTTGGATATGTTCCCCTACCCCTCCGGTGCCGGTCTTCACGTCGGTCACCCCCTCGGCTACATCGCGTCCGACATCATCAGCCGATATATGAGACACAAGGGGTATAACGTACTCCACCCCATGGGCTACGACGCCTACGGTCTGCCCGCCGAGCAGTACGCTATCCAGACCGGTCAGCACCCGGAGATAACTACAGAGCAAAATACGGCCCGCTACACTTCTCAGCTCAAGAATATCGGTTTCTCCTACGATTGGAGCCGCACGCTTAAGACCAGCGACCCCGAGTATTTCAAGTGGACGCAGTGGGCTTTTATCCAAATGTTCGAGCATTACTACGACACGGAGCTCGACAAAGCGATGCCCATATCCGGGCTCGTCGCACACTTCAAACAGCACGGCTCGGAGGGTATACACGCCTCGGAGACAGAGCCCATTTCGTTCACCGCGGAAGACTGGAACTCGTGGGGCGAGAGACGGCAGCAGGAGACGCTTATGAACTACCGAATCGCTTATCTCGGAGAAACCATGGTCAACTGGTGCCCCGATCTCGGCACCGTCTTGGCCAATGACGAAGTGAGCGAAGGTCTGAGTGTCAGAGGCGGCTACCCCGTCATCCAGAAGATGATGAGACAGTGGTGTCTCCGCGTCTCGGCCTATGCAGAGCGACTGATTGAAGGGCTCAAAAACTTGAATTGGACCAATGCCCTGAAAGAAACTCAACGCAACTGGATCGGACGTTCGTCCGGAGCCGAAGTCGACTTCAGGATCAAAGGCACGGACGAAATCATCACGGTATTCACGACCCGCGCCGATACGCTCTTCGGGGTGACTTTTATGGTACTCGCCCCGGAAAGCGACTTGGTCTCCCGTCTCACCACGGACGAACAAAAAGCAGAAGTAGATGCCTACCTCGATCGCACCCGTCACCGTACCGAACGCGAGCGGATGATTGACCGCAGCGTCACGGGCGTCTTCACCGGCGCTTATGCCATTCACCCTATCACGGGGAAAGAAGTGCCCATCTGGATCAGTGACTATGTCCTCAGCGGCTATGGCACGGGTGCGGTTATGGCCGTGCCCGCACACGACTCCCGCGACTTCGCCTTTGCGAAGCATTTCGGTCTCCCGATCGTACAGGTCGTCAAGCCGATCTCGGGAGAAACGGGGGATCCGTCCGTGTGGGAGGAATCCGTCGATTCCCATGAGGGGACGATGATTCACTCCGACTTCCTCGACGGTCTCTCTGTGGACGAAGCGATCGAAAAGATGAGGGATTTCCTCAAAGAGAACGGGCTCGGGACAAAGAAGACGAACTACCGGCTCCGCGACGCCATATTCAGCCGCCAAAGATACTGGGGCGAACCTTTTCCCATCTACTATAAGGACGACATTCCCTACCCGCTCAATGAGGAAGATCTTCCGCTCTGCCTCCCGCAAGTCGACGCCTACCTGCCCACAGAGTCGGGAGAACCGCCTCTCGGCAGGGCTAAGGACTGGGTCACGAAGGAAGGATACCCCCTCGAGCTGAACACGATGCCCGGGTTCGCAGGCAGCTCTGCCTACTACCTCCGTTATATGGATCCCCATAACGACAAAGCGCTTGTGAGCCGTGAAGCGAATGCGTATTGGCAAAACGTAGACGTCTACATCGGCGGTACCGAGCATGCGACGGGGCACTTGATCTACAGCCGTTTTTGGAATAAGTTCCTCTACGACCTCGGCTTGGTGGTAAAGGACGAGCCTTTCGACCGCCTCATCAACCAAGGTATGATTCAGGGTCGGAGCAGCTTCGTCTACCGCATCAAGGGGACCGATACGTACGTCTCATCTGGGCGCAAGTCCGAGTTTGATGTCCAGCCCATACACGTGGACATCCATCTCGTAAAGAACGACCGCCTCGACCTGGACGCATTCAAGGCCTCGCAGCCTGACCGGGCAAACGCCTCCTTCGAGCTCGAAGCCGACGGCAGCTACATTACCGGCACCGCCGTGGAGAAGATGAGCAAATCCTACCTCAATGTCGTCAACCCCGACGACATCATAGAGGAGTACGGTGCGGACACACTGCGGCTCTACGAGATGTTCCTCGGTCCCTTGGAGCAGTCCAAGCCTTGGGACACAAACGGGATAGACGGGGTGTTCCGCTTCCTTCGCAAGCTCTTCTCTCTCTTCTACGACGCCGACGACCACCTTGCCCTCACCGACGGGAAGCCGACGCCCGAAGCGCTCAAGAGCCTGCACGGTATGCTTAAAAAAGTCACCAAGAGTATCGAGACCTACTCCTTCAATACCTGCGTCAGCGCTTATATGATTTGTGCCAATGAGCTGCAAGCACAGGGCTGTACGAATCGCACCATCCTCGAGACGTTCCTCATCTCACTCTCGCCCTTTGCGCCGCACCTCTCCGAAGAGCTCTGGCACCGCATCGGGCATACCGACACCATCACCACGGAGCCTTTCCCCGAGTACAATGAGGCGTATCTCAAAGAGAGCGTCATCAATTATCCCGTCTCCGTAGACGGCAAAGTCCGCGCCCAGCTCCGCCTGGATGCCTCTCTCTCCAAGGAAGAGATCGAAAAGGCGGTCCTTGAGGCGCCCGACGTCCGGAAGTTTATCGACGGCAAGGAGCTGAAAAAAGTCATCGTGGTACCCGGCCGTATCGTCAACCTTGTCACCGGCAAATAATGCCCGTCACCACAGCAAAAAATCCAATCTAACCCTATACCTTATATCCTTACCCATTATTGTATGGCCACACCATTCAAGCTGACGTGGGACTCGAAGAGGGTCCTTCAGGAGGTAAAAGACTACGCCCAGATCACGGTCGCGATCTGGCTGTATGGTTTTTTCTTCTTCGGTTTCATCTTTTCTCACGAGATCACGAGCGGAGGGCTCGCGGGTCTGGCATCCGTCATCACCTGGGCCACAAACATCCCCTACTGGATCCCCTATAACGCCATCAACGTCTCACTGATGATCGTGGCGATAATCATACTGGGGGTCAAGTTCACCATCCGTACCATTTACGGAGTGGCGATGATGTTTGCCTCCATCAGCGTCAACGGGAAATTCACCCCCGCATTCCTACCCGGCGACACAGCGCTCGCCGTAGTGGTCGGATCCATCGGCATCGGCGTCTGCCTCGGTCTCGTCTATACGGCCAACGGCTCCACAGGGGGAACCGACATCGTCGCCATGATCATCAATAAGTACCGCTCGATCACCATCGGTAGGGCGCTGATGATGCTGGACGCGATGATCATCGGCTCATCCTACTTCATCTTCCAAGACACGGACAAGCTGCTCTACTCCATCGTGATGGCCATCATCTGCAACATCACCGTGGACTTTTACCTCAACGGCTACCGCCAGTCGGTGCAGTTCTTCATCATCAGCAGCAAGTTTGACGAGATATCGCAGCACATCCTCAAAGAGGTGAACCGCGGCTGTACGCTCCTGAACGGCGAAGGTGCGTACTCCCACGGTGAAGTGAAAGTGATTATGATCATCGCCAAAAAGACCGAGTCCACGATGATCTTCCGCATCGTCAAGGACATCGACCCCAAAGCCTTCATCACCCAGTCACTGGTACGGGGCGTGTACGGCAACGGCTTCGACGTCATCAAAGTCAATAACAAGCCCAAACTCAAAGTAAAGTCTCCCGACGGCGTTCCTCCCCGGAAAAACGGCCCCATCGTAGAGATTCCGAAAGGAACGGACACCGTGCCCCCGGTTCCCAGCTCCATGAAGTAACAAAGGAGATACGGACGTAGAAATTCTTCCCGGCTCGTACGACACTCCGACGTCGTACGGAGCAAAAACTTCTCCCCGGTACGTACCAAAAAACAAGCGCTTATTTTACCCCACAAACACATGTCTCTTCCCACTGCCCTTCTTCTGGCCTCACACAATCCGCACAAAGCTCGCGAAATCGAAGAAATCTTCCATTCCGCGGGGTTGCTCCTTCCCGTCTCCTCTCTTCTCGACCTCGGAGACAAAGCGGAAATCGTCGAAGACGGGGATACCCTCAAGGCCAACGCCCTCATCAAGGCAGAAGAGGGCTTCCGCCGGCACGGCATTCCCTCCTTCGCCGACGACACGGGCTTGGAGGTGGAGGCACTCGGAGGCGCTCCGGGAGTCTACACCGCCCGGTACGCGGGACCGCAGTGTTCGCCCGAAGACAACATCGCCAAACTTATTAGAGAGCTGGACGGCATCCCCGAGGCAAAAAGGCAGGCGACCTTCAAGACGGTTATTGCCCTCGTGTTGAGCAAAGAGGAGGTCTATTTCTTTGAGGGAAAAGTAGAGGGCATCATCGCATCCGAGAAGCGTGGCACAGAGGGATTCGGGTACGACCCCGTATTCATTCCCCGGGAAACCGGTCTGACTTTTGCCGAGATGGGCGAAGAGGCCAAAAACAAGGTCAGCCACCGGGCACGCGCCACACAGAAGCTCATCGGGTTTCTGAAAGGATATTGAGGTCCCCGGATATGATCGGACAAGGGTTTGCTTTCGCCGGTGAGGAAAGAGCCGCAGATGCGCTTCGGCTCCGAGATCTGCTCGGGGACGTCAGGGCGGTCTTGAACGGTGCTTTTCGCCAATATTATTGGATCGTGGCGGAAGTCTCGGAGGTCTCGAGGTCAAATGCGGGACACTACTACTTCGACCTCATCGACCCCGAGCCCGACGGCCGTACCGCAGCCTCCGTGCGCGCCAACCTCTGGGCGAGAAATGCAGCCCGCATCGTCCCGGCCTTTAGGGAAGTTACCCGCCAGGACTTCCAGAAAGGGATGGAGCTGATGATGCAGGTCAAAGTGGAAATGAGCCTGCAGTACGGGTTCAGCCTCACCATCACCGACATCAACCCCGAGTACACCTTGGGCAACATCGAGCGGAGACGCGAAGCGACCATCAAGCGGCTACAGAGCGACGGGGTTATGGATCTCAATAAGCAATACCCGCTGCCCTCCTTGCTCCTCCGCGTGGCGGTCATCTCGAGCGAGACGGCTGCCGGGTACGGCGACTTCATGACCACGATACGGCAGAGCGGCCTGGGAGATTTCTTTTCCATCAAACTCTTCCAAGCTGCCATGCAGGGGAGTAATACCACGCTCACGGTGAACTCGGCTTTCGCAAAAATCTTCTACTACCGGGAGGACTTTGACGCAGTGTTCATCATGCGCGGCGGGGGCAGCAAACAGGATCTCGCAGCCTTCGACGATTACGACCTCTGCTCCACTATTGCGAACTTTCCCCTGCCCGTCCTCACCGCCATCGGGCACGAGCAAGACACCTCCATCGCCGATATGGTGGCGCATACGAGACTCAAGACCCCGACCGCACTCGGTGAGTTTCTCGTCGGGAGACTGACCGACCAGCTGCTCCGCGTGCACTCGGTGAGGGAAAAGCTCCCGAAGACACTCGGCGAAAAACTGCAGTCGATGTCGCTAAGGAGTTCGCGCCTCATCACGCGCACCCAGGGGCTCCTGTCTACTTTCGAGAAAGAGAACGGCACGAAGCTCCACCGCCTCAGTCAGAGGACACAGCTTGCGCTCTCGGGCGCTTATGGCAAAGTAGTCTCAAAGGTCTCCGAGACACGGCTTGGGCTTCTGTCCTCACTTGCCCACGGGATGGACAGAGGCCGCTCACGGCTTGTCCATCTTCGGGATCGGGTTCCCTCCGCAGTCCGCAAAGCCTACTTCGAGACACGCGACCGCGGCGCGAGGCTGACCACGAGGCTCCAACGCTCACTGAGTGAGTCCGAACGGCTGGTAAGCCGGATGACGGCAGGACTCTCCGCCCGTCTCTCGGGCAAAATCTCGGTCGCCACATCAGCCGAGGTCGCACGCATCCCTATGCTCACGCATCGTCTCTCAGGAGCTGTCTCGGTCTCAAGGGAACGCACTCTCCTCCACCTCTCCGGGCTCAGCCATAGGGCAGAGCTTCTGGATCCGTCCCGCATTATGGCACGGGGCTTCGTCGTGGCTGTGAACGAGAAAGGAGAGCCCGTCACCCGCATCTCCGGGCTCCGTGAAGGCGAACAACTCACACTCTCGCTTCTGGACGGGAAAGCGATAGCCGAAACCAAAAAGATCATCCCCAACACCTAATTTTTTACTTCCAATATGACCGTCGAACTCGATACCGAAAATATATCTGCCCTTTCTTACGACCAAGCCATCACAGAAGCCGAAGAAATTTTGAACCGGCTCGAGAACGAAAAGCTCCCGATCGACCAAGTCCTTGAGATGAGCAAAAGGGCGGCCGGCCTCATCAAACACTGCCAGGGCAAAATCCAAGAGATTGGCGGTGAAGTCGACAAGATTCTCGCCTCACTCCGCTCGGACACGACGCCCGGTCAATCTCCGGATCTTCCTTTCTGAAAAGCAAGGGCTGCACACCGTATCAGACGAGATACAGGCCGAGAAAACTTTTTCGGTCCGTATCACGTTTCCGCGAGACACGTACCGGGCACATCTCTTAGGTACGTGCAAAAATAATTTAGGTTCTGTGCCGCTCATCTGAGCCGACACAGAACCTGAACTTCGTTTTCTCCAAAGGGCTACGCCCTCGGAGAGCTTATTTCCGACTAATCAGATACTCGGCTATCTGGATGGCGTTAAGCGCAGCACCCTTGCGGATTTGGTCGGAGACGCACCAGAAGGAGAGACCGTTGGGATCGGAGAGATCTTTGCGGATCCGCCCCACATACACTGGGTCACAGCCGGAGAGATCGAGCGGCATAGGGTACTCGTTGGCTTCGGGGTTATCCATCAGCACGACGCCGTCAGCCTTAGAAAAAGCCTCGCGGGCTTCTTCGACCGTGAGAGGACGCTCCGTCTCTACCCACACCGCCTCGGAGTGAGCGCGAAGCGTAGGCACACGGACACAGGTCGCGGAGACGAGGATGTCCTGCTCCATAATCTTGCGTGTCTCGTTGTACATCTTCATCTCCTCTTTGGTATAGCCGTTGTCGGTAAAGACATCGATGTGAGGGATGACGTTGTAGAGGATCTGGTGCGCAAATTTCTTCACCTCCAGAGGTTCGCCCTTTGCTTCTGCCTTCACTTGCGCTTGCAGCTCTGCCATTCCCGAAGCACCCGCTCCGGACGTACTTTGGTACGTGGCGACGTGTACCCGCTTGATGGGCGTAACGTCGTTGATGGCCTTCAATGCCACGACCATCTGGATGGTGGTGCAGTTGGGGTTGGCGATGATGCCTGCGGGATGCTCGAGTGCACGCTTCGCGTTCACTTCGGGTACGACCAGAGGCACGTCTTCGCGCATACGGAAGGCACTCGAGTTATCAATCATCACGGCACCGTGCTTGGTGATGGTCTCCGCAAACTTTTCGGAAGTGCTGCCTCCCGCGCTCACGAAAGCAATATCCACGTCCCTAAAGGCATCACCCTCTTCGAGCAATTCCACAGTGATGGATTTACCGCCCACCGTGTAGGAAGAGCCCGCACTGCGGGAGCTTCCGAAGAGGCGGAGGAAGTCGTAAGGGAACTTACGCTCCTCCACCAGCTTAATGAGCTCTTGACCGACGGCACCACTGGCGCCAACGATAGCGATATTCATAGTCTTCGGGGGAAAACTTACTTCTTTTTGCCTTGGTTGGCTACGGCCTCCATCAGCTTCTTGATCTCTTCGGGATCGCCGATGAAGTAGTCCTTGACGAGCTCGTAATTGTTATTCTCGTCGAACTCGAAGACGTAGGGGATCCCGGTCGGGAGATTGAGACCGACGATGTCCTCGTCCGAAATGTTTTTGAGCACCTTCACGATACCGCGGAGGCTGTTGCCATGGGCAGCGACGATGACGTCATCGTGTTCTTTGAGGGAGGGGAATATAGTCTTTTCCCAGTAGGGGATGATGCGCGCCACCGTTTCCTTCAGGCTCTCGGTGAGCGGGAGATCCTTATGGTCGACGCCGGCATAACGGGGGTCAAGATAAGGGCTGCGCTCGTCATTGGCTTCGAGGGGCATAGGGGGTACGTCGTAGCTGCGACGCCACACAAGGACTTGTTCCTCACCGTACTTCTCGGCGGTTTCGGTTTTATTGAGCCCTTGGAGAGAGCCGTAGTGTTTTTCGTTCAGACGCCAGGTCTTTTCGACGGGGATCCAGTCAAGGTTCATCTCGTCGAGGATTATATTCAGGGTCTTTACCGCACGCTTCAAGTAGCTTGTGTAGGCCTGGGTGAAGTGGAATCCGTTTTCCTTCAGCGCCTTGCCGGCTTTACGGGCTTCTTCTTTGCCTTGGTCTGTGAGGTCTACGTCCGTCCATCCGGTGAAGCGGTTTTCGAGGTTCCAAACACTCTGACCGTGGCGGGTAAGCACTAATCTTTTCATGTCTTTCGTCTTTCGTGTAAATATAATGTTGTCAAAAAGTAATTCTTCATTCTTAGAGGGGCGCTCACTTCTCCCTCATCACGATGTAGTCCGTGACGGAAACTAAAGCGTCGAGGTATTCGCTCGGCGGCAGTGCCGCCCTAAGCAGTTCTTTTGCCTCTTCCGTAAAGCGCGCCATCCGCCCCTGTGCGTATTCGATGCCGCCGCTCTTGCGTGCAAGAGCGAGGAGGAAACGGATCTCCTCATGGTTCAAGTCCTTTTTCTTGAGCAGCTTGGTTCCCTTTCGAGCCTCTGCGGTGTCGGTAGAGAGGGCAAAGATGAGGGGCAGGGTCACTTTGTGCTCTTTGAGGTCGTTACCTGCGGGCTTCCCGAGGTCGGAAGTGGGCATATAGTCGAAAATATCGTCCTTAATCTGAAAGGCGAGACCGATTTTCTCGGCCGCTTGGTCCAGCTTCTCGAGCGTACCCGCGTCCGCCGCTCCTGCCGCCTCGGCACCTACTCTGAAAGCCGTTCGGATAAGGGACGCGGTCTTTCGTCTGATGACCTCGAAATACTGCGCTTCCGTCGTGAGGGACAACTCCGAAAAATCCTCCTGAAGCAGCTCGCCCTCCGAGAGCTGCCGGCCCAAGTCTGCGAGTGTCATCGGAAGGGCTTTCGACCCGATAAGGAGCGCCCGCATAAAAGCGTGAGAGAGGATATAATCCCCCATAAGCACCGCCTTGTGAGGACCCAACAACGAGTAGAAGGAGGACTGTCCCCGCCGCATCGGGCTCTCGTCTATCACATCGTCGTGAATCAGGGAGGCGAGATGGAGGAGTTCGATGGAGATGGCGCCATTCATCGCGTTTTCCCTCTTATCCTCGTCCTTGTCTGCTCCAAGTGCATAGGCTACGAGGAAGATGATCAGCGGGCGGATCTGCTTGCCCTTGCCTTTTTGCAAATGCTCGAGGGCGCGGGCGATCGTCGGCGCACCGCTCTCAAGGGCGCGCAGGTAGGTCTCGTCGAACGTTTCCAATGAAGAGGAAACGGCAGGGGGGAGTTTGGGAAATGAAGTCGTGATGGGGGCGCTGTGCATAAATTTGCTTCTATCGGGAGATCCTAACAAAGATACCCATTTTGGCTTGGAGTAAACGCATCAAGAGGGCGGGTACAAAATTTCGGTCCGTACCGGGAGCAGGCGTAGGTCTGTACCAAAATTTCCTCCCGTACGGACATAGACGATCTCCCCGGTCTGTACCAAAAACCGCCCTCACTCAATCACGGAGAGGAGTGTCGGGAAGAAGGTCACCAGCTTGGGGTAGACGGACATAATTTTGAGCACATCAGGATCCGTTGCGGGCTCAAACTTCGTCAGATGATCGTCATCCTCGTCAGAGATCTGCACGGCAAACCCCTGCATCTCCGGCAGCGCCAAAAGGTGTACCTCCGAAAACCGGCTCCGCCATCCGGGCAGGAGGCGGTGCTTGAGGAAGTACTCCACATCCCGAAGCGCCGAGCGCTCGCAGTGAAAGGTCACGTTAAGTATATGTCTCTCCGGTGTCATGCTTGCTTATTTATGTCATTATGTTTGCGCCACAGTTTCGGTGGTGCCATTTTCCCCTCGAAAGGCTCATCGAGGGGCTTGTCCCCGATTACGTAGTCGACGTAGAGGTCATTGAGGATCATCGTGAGGGGAAGCGCAAAAATCAGTCCCCAGAAGCCCCAAATAAAGCCCCATACGGAGAGGGCAAGAAGGATCACGGCCGGGTGCATCCCCATCTCGCGTCCCATAATCGTCGGCGTAAGGTAAAAGTCTTGGAGCGCCTGGCACGCACCCATAATCGCAAAAGCGATGATGAGGAGTACCCACACACTCTGACCCGTATCTGCCGACTGGAGCATACACAGGAGGATGATCGGAGGCACGCCCAAAATCTGCATATAGGGGATCAGATTCAGCAGCCCCATCACAAGTCCCATCGTGATACCGAGCGGCATCCCCATCAACCAAAAGCCAAGAGCGAGGATCGCTCCGCAGATGAGCGCGATAAGTCCCTGACCTCTGAAATAGCTATTGACGTAGACGTTGATGTCGTGCCCCACTCTCTCGACGAAAGGTTTCAGGCTGTGCGGCACGAGTGCCATCACGCCCTTATTGAGCTTCTCGTACCCGATCATAATGAAGACGAGGTAAAGGACGAAAAGGCCGAAGACCGTGACATTGGAGAGCACGGAGAGCGTCCCCGTGAAGATGCTCCACCCTTGTTCGAGAGCAGATTGGATGTATCCCATGAGCTCCTCAAACTTCACTTTGGACATCAGCGAATCGAGGTTGAGCTTCTCTTCGACCGAAGCGCGGTACGGGTCGGGTACGAGGCTCAGAAGCAAATCGGGGGAGAGGTAAAAGGAGATCAGCTCCCATGCTTTCTTGCCCTCCTTCACGATGGAAGGGATCAAAAGCGCCACTACTCCCGTGATGACGCCTACTATAAGGACAAGGAGGACAGAGACGGAGAGCGCCCGGTTACGGAGCCTGAGTTTGTTCTGAAAGAAGACCACTGCGGGCTCCAAGAGCGCGGCCGTAACCCACGCAATAATAAACGGTACAAGAATCACCCAGATGTACTTCAACGCCCATACAAGCGCCACAAGGATGAGGAGGGCGAAGACGATACGGGCGATTCGGTCGGTATCGAACTCCTGTTTGAAGAATTTCGGCATAAGAAGTTATTTTCTCTTTGTATCTTTGATAGACGCATTTCAAAGATACCAAATAATGACATCCTATACCTCACTTTTGACCCTCATCGGGCTTCTTACTTTTGTCTCTCCCTTCGAGACCTTTGCCCGGTCCGTCAAAAATCCCTCCGAGCCCGAAGCCTTTCGCGAAGTCTTCTGGGGGCTGAGCATCCGTGATGCCGAGACCGGCGAGGAGCTTGCGGGTCATAACGCCCACACGCTTATGACGCCCGCCAGCACGTTGAAACTCGTCTCCACCGGCACCGCGCTATCGTCTCTCGGTGCTGCTCACCGCATCAAGACGCGGGTCTTTGCTTCGGGCGAAATCAAAGAAGGAACCCTCCACGGAAATCTTTACCTACTGGGGGACGGCGATTTCTCCATCGGCTCCCGCTACTTTTGGGACCAAGATCCGGAGCGCTTCTTCGACCGTGTGCGCTCCGACCTCAAGAATGCCGGCATCTCGCGCATAGAGGGCGACATCCTCGCGGTCTCCGGAGCCGAAGACTTCCAGGCGGTCAGCCCGCGGTGGACGGCGTATGACCTCGGCAACCACTACGCGGCCGGGTGTTTTTCCCTCAATCTCTTTGACAACGCCTACACCGTCACCCTCTCCCGGCACGGCAAGAGCATCGGCGTAAAGCCGGAAATAGACGGGCTCAAGATCAAAGCCGCTTACGGGTTCTCGGAGGGCCGCTCTTCCGACTCGCTCTATATCTCTCCCTTCCCCGACGCGGACGGCGCGTACCTGATTACGGGCGTCTACCCCACGAAGGCCGCCACCCGTACACTTAGGGGTGCGATGCCCGACCCGCCCGCCTATTTTGCCCGGCACCTCTTGGAGAGGCTCACGAGCGGAGGCATAGAAGTAACCGGCTCGTCCGGCAAAGCGCCACGTCTACCGGAGGGACTTCCGATGGCGCTCGTGACGTACGAGAGTCCCACCCTCTTCGACCTCGCCAAGATCACCAACACCTACTCCCACAACCTCTTCGCCGAAGGTTTCCTCAAGCTCCTTGGCAGAGGAAAGACACCGCTACCGGGGCATAACCTCACGCAGACCTCCCTTATGGAGCTCTACGACTTTTGGACTGAGAGGGGGTTGGACACCAAAGAGCTCGAGATGCTCGACGGCAGCGGTCTCTCTCCCGAGAACCGCGTCACGCCCGCCTTTCTCACCGCCATGCTCGGCAAAATCTACCGTGAGGATCCGTCCCACACCTTTATGCAGGTGCTGCCCAGAGCCGGCAAAGACGGCACGCTCACCATCTTTCTCAAAAACACGCCTCTCGAAGGGAAAGCACGCCTCAAGAGCGGCACCATCCGCAACGTCGTCACCTACGCCGGCTACGTCACGCTCGGAGGTAAGACATACACCGTGGCTCTCTTCGTCAATAACTACTACGGCACCGCTTCCTCCATAAGGAAGGGCATGGAGCGCGTCCTGCTTGAAGCCTTTTCCCTCTAAAGCAATGAGCGGGGCAGAGCAAAAGGTACGGCGTCGTTACATCCCGGGGTACGGGCATAGGCGTCACTTCCGGTCTGTACCTTTTCCTTATTTTGGTCCGTACGGGGAAATGATTTCGGTACGTACCAAATCCGGAGCCTGCTACAGGCACTCCGCCGCCCTCCCGTCGTAACCCCGAAAGACCTCATTTTATCACCCCAAAAGTACAACTATCCTCTATGGCAAACAAAGCGGGCGAGACCCCGATGATGACCCAATACATGAGTTTCAAGAAGAAATACCCGGACGCGATCCTGCTTTTCCGCGTAGGGGACTTCTATGAGACCTTCTCCGACGACGCCATAGAGGTAAGCGCCATCACCGGCATCACCCTCACCAAGCGTGGCAACGGCGGTGCCACCGAAGTCCCCCTCGCAGGCTTTCCTTACCACGCCCTCGACACCTACCTCCCAAAGCTCGTCACCGGGGGTAAGCGTGTCGCCATCTGCGACCAGATAGAAGACCCCAAGCTCACCAATAAGCTCGTCAAAAGGGACATCACGGAGCTCGTCACCCCGGGGCTCACGATGCAGGACACCGTCCTCGACTCGGACGCCAATAACTTCCTCTCCTCCGTAGTCGTCGGCTCCGGACAAGCCGGTGTCGCCTTCCTCGACCTCTCCACGGGCGAATTCATCACCTCCCAGGGTCTCCCCGAAGACATGGAGAAGCTTCTCAACAACTTTTCTCCGCGGGAGACTTTGGTCAAAAAAGGGTTTGAGGGCGAAGTCAGACGTCACTTCGGAGACAAGCTCAACCTTTACCCCATAGATGAATGGGTCTACACAGAGGACTACGGCAGAGAGCGACTCCTAAGGCACTTCCAGGTCAAGCACCTCAAAGGCTTCGGCATCGAAAAAGACCTCCTCGCCATCATGGCCTGTGGCGCCATCCTCTACTACCTCGAAGCCACCAAGCACTTCCGCCTCTCGCACATCACCACGCTTCAGAAGATCGAAGAGAGCCGCTTCCTACGTCTCGACCGCTTCACACTCCGCAACCTCGAAATCCTCGAGCCCCTTACCGAAGACGGCGTGCCGCTCGTCCAAGTCCTCGACAAGACACTCACCCCGATGGGCGGGCGTCTACTGAAGAGGTGGGTCGTCTTCCCGCTCCTCGACACCGCGGAGATTAAGAAGCGCCAAGAGACCGTCAGGGGCTTCATCCTCGACAAGAACGCCTACGCGCAAGTAGGGGGCCTCCTCTCCGGCATCGGCGACCTTGAGCGTCTGGCAAGCAAAGTCTCCGTAGCCAGAGTAAACCCCAGGGAAGTCCTGATGATCGCAGCCTCCCTCAGACTCATCCGACCGATGATGGAGACCCTCTCCGCTTCCTCGTCAAAAGAGCTCAAAGACCTCGCCCTGAGATTAGATGCCTTGGACGCCGTGGCGGAGGAGATAGAGGCGTCCATCGATCCCGACAGCCCGGCGCAGATCGGACGCGGCTCGGCCGTCATCCGCGCCGGCATCTCCCCCGAGCTCGACGAACTCCGGGACATCGTCGGCGGAGGCAAAGAGTACCTCATAAAGCTTCGCAACAGAGAGAGCGAACGGACCGGCATACCCAGTCTCAAAGTCGCTTTTAATAACGTCTTCGGCTACTACATAGAGGTGCGCAACACCTACCGTGACCAAGTCCCGGAGGAGTGGATCAGGAAGCAGACCCTCGTCAACGCCGAGCGCTACATCACGGGCGAGCTCAAAGAGTACGAACAAAAGATCCTCGGAGCCGAAGAGCGCATCAGCGTACTCGAAACGGAGCTCTACACCAACCTCGTCCGGAAAATCGCAGGCTACATCTCCACCCTCCAGAAGGATGCCCGGACCCTCTCCGAAATAGACGTCCTAAGAGCTTTTGCCCAAGACGCCATGGAGTACAAGTACTGCCTCCCCCAAGTCGGCGACGGCACCGTCATCGACATCAAAGGCGGCCGCCACCCGGTCATCGAACGCCTTATGCCCCCGGGCGAGATCTATATCGACAACGACGTCAACCTCGACCCCGCGGACCATCAGATACTCGTCATCACGGGACCGAATATGGCGGGTAAAAGTGCCCTTCTTAGGCAAACCGCCCTCATCACCCTTATGGCCCAAATCGGCTCCTATGTCTCCGCCTCGGAAGCCCACATCGGGGTCGTCGACCGCATCTTCACACGCGTCGGGGCTTCGGACAACATCTCCCGCGGGGAGTCCACCTTTATGACCGAAATGACGGAAGCCGCCACCATCCTCAATAACCTCACCCCGAGAAGCCTCATCCTCATCGACGAACTCGGGCGCGGCACCAGCACCTACGACGGCATCTCCCTCGCCCAAGCCATCGTCGAGTACCTCCACGACCACCCGAGAGCGCACGCCAAAACCCTCTTTGCCACCCACTACCACGAGCTCAACGAGCTCGCGAACTACTTCCCCCGCGTCAAGAACTACAACGTCACGGTCAAAGAGGACGACGGCAAAGTCGTCTTCCTCCGCAAGCTCGAACCCGGCGGCACCCGCCACAGCTTCGGCATCCATGTGGCCAAAATGGCGGGTATGCCCCGCAAGATCGTCACCCGCGCCGAAGAGATCCTCAAGATCCTCGAAGAGCGTGCCTCCGAAATCCACGGGGGAGAAGTCCCTGAGGGCACCGGGATGAAAACGAAGAGAGGCTCGAAGAGCAAAAAGAACGTCGCCTATGCCGCTCCCGACGTCGGCCCCATACAGCTCAGTTTCTTTGAGCTTGAAGACCCCAAGCTCGCCAAACTGAAGAAAGAGCTCCTTGACATCGACCTCAACCGCCTCACCCCGATCGAAGCCCTCAATAAGCTCTCCTCCCTCCAGTCCGCCATCCTCTCCGAAGACTGACCTTTCGCCCACCCCTGCCTAATCCGATCGTTCCGTTCCGGAGACACGACAACGCCAATCGGCATCAGTCGACTGATTCGCCCGATTGAGACGTCTCATTCTTTCGGAACAGACGTCATATTCGTCCGAAACCCTCGACCCTTTCGACTAAAACCCTCGACCTTTTCGACAAAATTAGTCGACTAATTTGTGGCGTATAGGTCAAAAGTGTTGGTCAAAAGTGTTGGTATGTGAATTGTTAATGG
>JASBZK010000008.1 GCA_029983505.1 Porphyromonas sp. | reverse complement strand
AATAAATATCTCGGAACACCCGACTATCTCTATGTGCGTTTTGACACTGGACTTTCACTATATGAATAAAATTTCTCAAGCTATCTATAGGGTTTGTTGATCGATTAGAGAGCCCTCTACTACTGCTCCATCAGAAAAGATCGAGGGGTTCGGGCGAAAAGGGAGGGTGCACGAGAGAACCCTAAGTGGTTCAGATTGCCATTGGCTGAATTGAGACCGTTGGAAATGTCTCTGACTGAGTCGCAATTCGAGAATTGACAAAACATCATACTGATGAGTTGGCTCCAAGTGTCATAGCCCTTACAGTGTTTGTTTGCCTTCGATTCTCGGATGATTTTTCTGATCTTCTTTTTCGGCAGTCTGCCGATCGCTTGCGCGAAGAGTGTTATATTTGCCATCGGAAGTAGAGGCCGCAAAGAAATTGGTCGTTCTCTTTGCTAAGGTAACTATTTTGTGCCTTAACTCTACTTCCTTTTTTATCCTCATCCCAAACTTTAGGGCAACATTGCTCTGAAGGGGGACTGTGTCACACATCACCTTGATATAAGCCATACGCTTTGGAATTGCATGAAACGTGTCTATGGCAATGATGCTGAATTCAAAAACCTTACAAACTTGGTAAGATTCGCCTTCAGTTCTATTTGACGGACAAGGTCTGGCAACTTCCTCCTAATATGAGGTCAATCGCAAGATTCGTGAACCTTCAGGGATGGGAGGAATGGGCATCAAAGATGCTCGCTTGCTAAGCATCCCTGGACGATGACATGAAGGAAGCATCTGCTTTCCTTTTGCCTTATCTGGAATTAGTGAAAGAACTGAGCGTTTGCGTCAATGCCATTCGCCACGTCGAAGGAATCTGTAAGAACGAAGGACCGGAAAAAAGGACTTGCGCTCTATGCAGAAACCACATCATTCACTATGTCATCGGAAACGCAAATAGCAGACGTGCCCGTTTGGGTATAAAACGATAAAGTACTTCGACAGGCAGTGCGAATTGCTCAAGCAAGACAAGGACATACATCATATCTCTTCTGATATCATTGAATCTGACTCCGGGATCCATAAGGCAAAGGTGTCACCTAACAAATTGTATAGTATCACTTCGTTCGTGCTTATGTGCCGTTATATCCAATGGCGCAGACTATTCTGTTACTGACATACAAGACAAAGTACGCTTGCCAATGTTAAACTCAAGGAAATAGCTCTCTGGGACAAGCAGAAGCTATCTCCAAATCGAGTGTCGCTCAGGTCTAAAACGCTCAAAAAAGTGAGCTGATTTTAGAATATGGAATTGAACACCCCGGCAAATAAGTTACCGTATGATGCAAAAAGTTTTGGTCTGTATCTCGATCGGACTTTGCCCCGTACCTTTTCGGATACCGGTACGTGTCTCGAAATCATCTCGGTACGTACCCCTCTTCGGAGCCGGCACATAAGACCTGCGTGTGTCAGTTCGAGGCGTGTTTCAGGGGCAAAGTAAACAAAATCTCGAGACCGCCGGAGGGGTGCCTGCGTGCCTGCACCTGTCCGCCGTGGAATAGGATGGCATTACGGACGATGGAAAGACCGAGACCGGTACCGCCTTTGGCTCTCGAGCGACCTTCATCAATCCGGTAGAAGCGCTCGAAGATACGTCCGAGACTGCTGTCGTCCACGCCTATGCCGGTGTCGTGAAAGGACAGGTAAAGGTACCTATTATCCCTGTGATAGAGATTGACTTCGATGGTCACTCCGGAGCCGGCGTATCGGATGGCATTCTCGAGGAGGTTCTGGAAGACGGAAAAGAGGAGGCTGTAGTTGCCGTCGATGAGGAGTTCGGAGGGAAGATTATTGTGGAAGGTGTCCCCCGTATCCGTGAGCCGGTCGGTGAAAGCGATGCGCACCTCCTCCACGAGCAGTCGGAGGTCGAGCGTCTCGAAGGTGTAGTTATTCGTCGGCTCTTCGAGCTTGGAGAGGAGGGAGATGTCGTCCAAGAGGGAAGAGAGACGGGCGCTCTGAGCAAGGGCTTTGTCGGTGAAAGCCGTCCTTTCGTCCTCCGAGAGATCCTGATAGGAGAGCATCTCGAGATACCCTTTGATGGCCGTAAGCGGGGTGCGCAGCTCGTGCGTGATGTTGCTCGTGAGCTCCTGCTTGAGGACGCGGTTTTTCTCCGTCTCCGTGATGTCGGTGATCGTGATCTCGTGACCGCCCTTTTCGTCCCTGAGGCAGATCACTTCGTACGTGCGGGCATTTCGATCGATCTTGATGCTCTTCATCCTGTGAGCGGGGTCATACGGACTTGTCGCAAACGCCTTAATCTCCGAGAGCACGGGGTCGTCCATAATCTGCCCCACTTCGGTCATGGGCGAAGAGGAGAGCATATTGGCGTACTGGATGAAGTGGGAGTTGGCAAAGAGGGTATGCCCGTCGGGGTCGAAGACACCTATGCCTATATCGAATACCTCGAAGTGCAGCTCGAGGCGCTCCCTGCCGGCTTCGAGATCCTTGCGGATCTGCTCCTTTTGGCGGAGAATCTCGAGGAGCCCTCCCGTGATGCCGTCACTGTCGCCGGCGTCGATGTCGTCCGGCATAATCTCCGCACCGGAGGCAATCTTCTTGGACAGACCGGCAAGGCGCTTCAAATGCGCCGCATGCGCCTTGGCCGCAAGGTACATCCGCCAAGCCAGAAGGAAAAGAAGGAGGATGCCCACAAGTAGAAGGAGACGGGTGAGCTTAAACGAGTGCTCCGGCGTGAGAAAATTGGGGACACCGACACGAATGTAATGGTCTCCGAAATACTCCGCATAGTAGAACGTATTCCCTCCCGTACTGGCAGAGACCCTCGAAGCGGTCCCGGAGCCGTGGAAGTGTGCGCCCTTGAGCTCAGGACGGTTATTGTGGTTCTCGAAAGTGCCCACAAGCACCGAGTCGGTGTCGAAAGTCACTCTGCCCTCCCTGTCAATGACCGTGACGCGGATGTCTCCGGGGAAGTATCCGACCACGTCCCGGAGGGTTCCCTTCCGGCGCGCATTCTCAGCGACGTAGACGAAACTTTTGAGCTGGGCGACGTTGAGCTCCGAAGCCGTCTTGCGCTCCGAGTGGAAGTTAAGCACCCAGACTGCTACGGTGTAGACACCTACGAGGATGAGGAATGCGATGAGAAACCGCCTATCGAGAAACTTGAGGATGGACACGTGTGGGGAGGAAAATTTGTAGGGAAGAAGAGGGGACGGGCTTAGGACACCTGTGGATGGGAAGGCTTGCGTCCGGGTCTTTTTCCGCTTGGACGGAACGTGTACCCGAAGCCGACCCTATTGGCGATGATGTGTGCGTAGTCGCCGAGTTTGCGCCTCAGGCGCGCGATGTGGACGTCTACGGTTCGCTCCATCACCGTCTTATCGTCTGTCCAGATGGCACTGAGGATATCGTTCCTAGTCAGGGTATGTCCTTCGTGCCTGATGAGGAGCATCAGGATGTCGTACTCGGTACGGGTCAGAGAGAGGGATGTGCCGCTTACGGTGACCGTCTTGGCCTTAGTCTCGATGGTGAGGGGCCCGGCTTGGAGGACCTCGGCGGCGGTATTGACGGGGAGCGTGGATCGGGTTATGATGCTCTTCACTCTCGCAGAGAGCTCCTTCGTGGAGAAGGGTTTTTTGATGTAGTCGTCCGCACCGGATCCGAAGCCGCGGAGCATATCGCCCTCGGTCGTCTTTGCGGTCAGGAAGATGATGGGGATCGTGTTGCCCTCTGCCCGGAGACGGGTCGCTAGGTCGTAGCCGTTCATACCGTCCATCATGATGTCGAGGAGGATAAGCGAGAAGGAAGGGTCGAGCACTTCGAGTGCCTCCTCCGCAGATCCGGCTTCGGCGATCTCGTACCCGTCCCTCTTGAGGCACAGGGCTATGACCTCCCGTATATCGGCTTCGTCATCGACGACGAGTATCTTTTCCTGTGGTGTCATTTGGTCTCTGTCTTATCGGTCACATCGATATGGGCGTGGCGCACGTCCCGTCCCTTGATGAGGTAGATGGTGGACTCGGCGATATTGGTGGCCAAGTCGCCGCATCGCTCGAGGTTATGGGCGAGGGAGTCGAGGCTGAAAAGCTCCATCAGCTGTTCTTTGGACAGCTCCCGGAACGCATTCGCTTCGGCGAGGTAGCGGCGTATCTCCCTAAAACTATCGTCCACTCCGTCATCTGCGTCGAGGACATTGAAGGCGGTGGTAAGCTCCATATTCGTGAAAGAGAGGACGGCGTTACGGACCATCTGGGTGACGCTCTCGAGCATCTCCGAGACCATAGCCTTTATTTGGTAAAACTCGGGGCGGGTAAGGTCGATCTCCCGCACCATATAGACGCAGTTGAGGACCATATCGCCGATCCGTTCGAGGTTCGTGGTGAGATCTTGGTACGCCACGATCCGCCGCAAGTCCTCTGCCATGGGCGAGAACTTGAAGACCGTGAAAGCGACCTCCTCCCGTATCTTCACTTCGAGCCTGTCGATGAGCGTCTCATTGGTGAGCGCCTCCTCGAAGAGTTCTTCGGAAGAGGGGTCGTCGACGAGCTGCTTGAGGATGGCGAGCTGAAGGAGGGTATTCTTGGAGATCAGTTCAAATTGGTTCAAAAGAATCTGAAGTTGTTGGTCTTTGATGATGCTCATACTTTTGTCGGAAAGGAAGGGATAGGCATTTCAGCTGAAGACACCGGTGAGGTAATCCTGTGTCTCCTTGCGGACGGGATTCGTGAAAACTTGATCCGTGTCCCCGTACTCGATGAGATCCCCGCTGAGCATAAAGGCACTCTTGTCGGAGATGCGCGCAGCCTGGCTCATATTGTGGGTGACGATGATAATGGAGTACTTCTCTTTGAGCGCCATAATCAGTTCCTCTATCTTGGTCGTCGAGATGGGATCGAGAGCAGAGGTGGGTTCGTCCATCAGAAGGACTTCCGGTCTCAGGGCGAGGGCACGCGCGATGCAGAGGCGTTGCTGCTGACCACCGGAGAGGAAAGAGCCTTTTTTCTTCAGAGCGTCTTTCACCTCGTTCCACAGCCCCACGCTCTCGAGCGAAGTCTGCACGATCTCTTCCCGCTCGCTCTTGGAGACGGGGATGCCGTTGAGCGAGTAACCGGCTATGACGTTTTCCTCAATGCTCATCATCGGGAAGGGGTTGGGTCTCTGAAACACCATACCGGCTCTCCTGCGAGCCTTCATAGGTGCCATAGCCATAACGTTTTCCCCACCGATGAAGATCTCTCCCTCGGTCTTGATCTCGGGGTAGAGGTCGTGCATCCTGTTGATGGCTCTCAGGAGCGTACTTTTGCCGCACCCGCTCGGTCCCATCACGGACGTGGCAAGGTGCTCGTAAAAAGTGATGTCGATATCGCGGATCGCTTTCTTCTCCGGCGTGTACGAGACAGAGAGATTCCGTACCTCGATGATGGGTTTAAGCTCCGTCACCCGGGCTTTGCCGGAGAGGATGGCATCGGAGACGCCGTTAAGTCGGGAGTCGGAGTCCCGAGGAGAAACCGTGTGGGGTTGAGTACTGTCCATAGCGTCTATTTCTGCGATTGCTGTAGTGGTGCCGGAACTGTCTTGCATATCAAATGTAACCATTATTTCTGTAAGTCGAAGGAGGAAGTTTTGCACGTACCGAGCCTTTTGTCCCGGTCTGTACCTTTTGGGAGCGAGACACGGACCAAACTTTTCGTCCCGGTACGTACCTCGTCGAACCCCGGGGTCATTGGATGCGCCATTTGGCCGCGATGGACTTGGCAAGGAGGTTAAGTCCGAGGATGATGAGGAGGAGCATCAGCGAAGTGGACCAGATGAGGGGAGCGAGGTTGGGGTCGTTGTAGAACTCCCAGATGAGGAGGCTCACCGCGCTCATCGGCTCCGTGATGTCCGGCTGCACGAAATTGGCTCCGAGAACCGTAACCATCAGAGGTGCCGTCTCGCCCATCACACGCGAGATCGCCAAGAGGATCCCCGTAAAGATGCCCCCGAAAGCACTCGGGAGGATGACGCGGAGCATCACCGAGGTGCGCGAGCTGCCTAATGCAAGGCCCGCCTCTTTGAGCGACGGGGGAAGCATCCTCAGCGACTCCTCCGTGCTGCGCGCAATCATCGGAACCATCATTATGGCAAGTGCCACAGACCCCGCGATGCCGCTATACCCGTGCATGGCCTGCACCACCCACATATACACGACGACCCCGCAGACAATGGAGGGGACGCCTTGCAGGATGTCCACGAGGTCGCGGACGAAGGAGGCAAACCGGGCGTCCTTCTTTTCGGACAGATAGATTCCCGTCAGAATGCCGACCGGGATCGATATCAGTGCCGCAAAAAAGACGATAAGGAGCGTACCTATAATCCCGTTGGCGATACCGCCGGGGATGACTTCGCCCGCCTCCGTGGCAATCATCGCCTCGATGGAAGAGGGAACCACTTTCGTGAAAAAGTCGAAGTTGATCTGCGGCGCACCCTTGAGGATAAGCTCAATGAGGATCGCGAGTAGCGGCAGCGTCGTCAGGACACTCAGCCCTACTACCGTCCACTTGAACAGCTGACTGCGCCTGATCCGGCGATCGGCGTGGGAGGGGCGGCGGGAGATTTGGTCTATGTCTACAGTTTTTTGCATACGCCTGTGTGTGTTATTTGCCGCTGAGCCGTTTGATGATAAACTTGGCTATGAAATTGATGATCGCCGTGATCAAGAAGAGAAGTAAGCCGATGGCGAAAAGGCTGCTGAGCTTGAGCCCTATGGCTTCGCCAAATTGGTTGGCAATCACGGACACCATGGTATTGCCGGTGGAAGCGAGCGAGGTGGGGATGACGTTCGTATTACCTATGAGCATCGTCACCGCCATCGTCTCACCGAGCGCGCGACCGAAGGCAAGGATATAGGAGGCAAAGATACCCGACCCCGCCACCGGAAGACTGATGGAGAGGATGGTCTCGCTCTTCGTGGTCCCGAGACTGTAAGCGGACTCTTTGAGGTCATTGGGTACCATAGAGATGAACTCCGCACTCAGGCTCGACGCATACGGTATGATCATAATGGCGAGGACGAAGGATGCGAGCAAAATACCGAAGCCGGTGCCATTCACGCCCAAGGCTTTGAGGATCGGGGCGAGGGTGTAGAAGCCCCAAAGACCGTACACGATACTGGGCACGCCTGCGAGGAGATCCACGATGAGACTCAGCGCCCGGGCGACCTTCGTGCCGCGGTAGTACTCGCCATTGAAGAGCGCGACAGCCATCGAGAAAGGCACGCAGATCAGGAGCGCGAGGACACTTGTGAGGAGGGTGCCGGTAATGAAAGGCAGAGCGCCGTAAGCGTGTTCGTGGTCACTCCACTCCGTCCCGGTCATAAAGCCGAAGAAGCCGAAACGGCTGAACGCGGGCAGGCTCTCCGAGACAAGAGCGTAGACGATACCGCCCGCAAGAAGGACGATGCACACGCCGGCGAGGACGAGGAGGAAGTCAAATGCTTTATCTTTCATCAGAGGGAGTAGGTTTCGGGGTTTGGGCTTCGGTAGAGAGGGGCTTACCGTCGTAGGTCATCGAGAGGATCACCCGGCGGGCTTTCTCCATCGCAGTGGCGGGAAGCGGTGCGTAGTGTGTCCTTTCGGCGCTGGTGCGTGCGGCATCACTGACGAGGTAGAGCAGCCAGTCCTGCAGCTCACGAGCCTCTTCCTTCGTGCGACCAAGATAATTTTGCTCCTTGTAGGCAAGCACCCAGGTCATCGTGGCTATCGGGTAGGCGTCGGGGTTGGGGGAATTGGAGAGAATAGCCCTCGTGTCGTCCGGGAAATCGTCCCTCTCCCCGGCGATGGAAATATGCTCCATCGTCGCTTCCACAAACCGACCCGAAGCGTTTTGCAAAAGAGCCGACGGGATGCCGAGTGCCAACGAATACTCGGAGCCGATATAACCTATCGAGCCGTCTATCTCGCTGATGTTGCCCGCCACACCGGGGTTCCCTTTGGCGGCCATGCCCACACGGCCAAGGTCTATGGTCTTACCTTTGCCTATTTTCTCTTTCCACTCGGCGTTTGTCTCGCTCATATAGCTCGAAAAAACGGAGGTCGTCCCCGATCCGTCGGAGCGATAGATGGGGGTAACCGGTTTGTCGGGGAAGGTCACGCCGGGGTTTAAGGCAGAAATGGCGGGATCACGCCAATTGGTGATCTCGCCAAGGTACATTTTCGCAATCACTTCGGAATTGAGCCGGAGGGTATCGACTTCGGGTAAGTGGTACGCCATCACCACGCCCCCGATGCAGGTGGAGACCTGTATCACTTCGGCGCCCATCTCGCTCATCTCTTCGTCGGAGAGGAAGACGTCGCTGGCTCCGAAGTCCACGGTGTAGTCCTGGAGGTTACGAATCCCGGCACCCGACCCCACTGCGCCGTAACTGATCTGGACACCTTGGGGGTTATGCGCCAGGTCCCCTGCGTACTGCTTGGCAGCCTCTATGTAAAAAGGAGCCGGGAAAGAGGCTCCCGCGCCGCTCACTATGGAGCCGGAGCAAGAGGAGAGCGCGGCAAGGCACAAGCCCGTGCATAAGCCCCACAGGGCAAATTTCGGCAGTCTAACCATTTTGTGACATTATGCGGAAAATCAACTTAACTGTACAGCGCTCATTGGCGCCCTATCTTCTGTCGCAAAGATAGCCTAACCGTGTTACGAAACTGTTACGCCCCAACAATCAGATTGCAACCTACAGAGACCTCTATGCAAAACGGTGGACATCGAGTCGGACGAGATACAGACCTGAGAGATGGTTTCGATCCGTATCTCGTCTTTCTGACCTACAGACCGCGGAGATCTTCCCGGTACGTACCGGAATTGCTACAATATCCAAACATCGAAGCCCGTCACTCCTCTCGCTTTCCCGCTTTCGGGCTTAAAACTTATGTCCCCGGGGTACTGTCGTCTTCCGTGAGTTTTTGGTACCTTTGTGTGCAAAATATACAATAATTCATTTTGCAATCCATACTTAGAAAGGAATACGCGCACTATGGCTATCTTTACAAGCGACACCTCTCACACTTTCGGGGAATACCTCTTGATTCCCGGTCTCACCACGCGCGAATGCACGCCGGAAAACATAGACCTACGGACACCTTTGACCAAGTTCCGAAAAGGGGAGGAACCGAAGATACGCCTCAATATCCCTTTCGTCAGCGCCGTGATGCAGTCCGTATCGGACAATAAACTCGCCATCGAACTGGCGCGCAACGGCGGTCTCTCTTTCATCTTCGTCTCTCAGCCCATCGAAGATCAGGCAGAGATGGTGCGGAAAGTAAAGAAGTTCAAAGCGGGCTTCGTCACCAGCGACTCCAACCTCACACCCGACCAGACCCTAAAAGATGTCCTCGACCTTGTCTCCGAGACAGGACACTCCACCATCGCCATCACCGAAGACGGTACGCCCAACGGTCGCCTCCTCGGTCTCGTCACCAGTCGCGACTACAGGCTCAGCACCACACCGCGCGAGACGCCGATACGGGATTTTATGACCCCTTTTGACAAGCTCCACGTGGCCAAAGTGGGCATCACCCTCTCCGAAGCCAACGACCTCATCTGGGAGCATAAGCTGAACACCCTCCCCATCATCGACGACAACCAGAAGCTCCAGTACTTCGTCTTCCGCAAGGACTACGACTCCCACAGGCAGAACCCCTACGAACTCTCCGACAAGAAAAATAAAACCCTCCTCGTAGGCGCCGGCGTCAACACCCGCGACTATAAGGAGCGCATCCCCGCCCTCGTGGAGGCCGGTGCCGACGTCCTCTGCATCGACTCCTCCGACGGGTACTCCGAGTGGCAGAAAGAGACCCTCGAGTGGTGCAAAGCCCACTACCCCGACATCCCCATCGGTGCGGGGAACGTAGTGGAGAGAGAGGGCTTCCGCTACCTCGTGGATGCGGGCGCCGACTTCATCAAAGTAGGCATCGGAGGCGGCTCCATCTGCATCACGCGCGAACAGAAAGGCATCGGTCGCGGACAGGCTTCCGCCGTCATCGAAGTAGCCGAAGCACGCGACGAATACTACAAGGAAACGGGCACCTACATCCCCATTTGCTCGGACGGCGGCATCGTCTACGACTATCATATGGTACTCGCCATGGCCATGGGTGCCGACTTCCTGATGATGGGACGTTACTTCGCCCGCTTCGACGAATCCCCCACGAAGCTCCTCAGAGTCAACGGCAACTACGTCAAAGAATACTGGGGCGAAGGCTCCAACCGCGCCAAAAACTGGCAGCGTTACGACTCCGGCAGCGACACCAAGGGGATGAAGTTCGAGGAAGGGGTGGACTCCTACGTCCCCTACGCCGGCAAAATGAAAGACTCACTCGTCTCCACCCTCGCCAAGATCAAGTCCACGATGTGTTCGTGCGGCTCCACCACGCTCAGTCACCTCCGTGACCACGCCCGCATCACCCTTATCTCCCAGACCTCCATCGTCGAAGGCGGCGCCCACGACGTGATCCTCAAAGACAGCGCAAAAGTGCAGTAACCCGCGCGTCTGTCTCCATACGGTCGGGGCGGGAAAAAGGTACAGGCCGGGGCTCTTTCCCCGGTACGTATCTCGCGCGCTCTCCGGTCTGACCGAAAAAAGAATCTCGGTACGTACCCCATTTTTCTTCCTCCTTATGCTCCGAAAAACGCTCCTCTTCTTACTCCTTGCCACCGGCTCCCTTTTCTCGAACGGGGCACGGGACGGGGTTCGGATAGAAGTACCGGACGTCGCCGCGCCTGGCGAAGTAAGCACGGTGAATACGACACGGATGTTTTACGACAACCTTGGACTCGAACCCGTCATCTCCTACGACGCGTTTGAGGAAGCCCTCAAAGGCTACATCGCCATAGACGAGAAAGAGAGCGACATCCTCACCCTGATCGACTTCTCGAAGCCCTCAAACGTCCGCCGCCTCGCCATCATCGATATGAAGCACGGCAGGCTCATCGACACCAGTGTCGTCAGCCACGGACAGGGAAGCGGGGATCTGTACGCCCGCAAGTTCTCCAATCGGGACAAGAGCCACCAGAGTTCGCTCGGCTTTTACCTCACCGCAGGCACCTACCAAGGCGGCAACGGCTACTCGCTCCGTCTCGTCGGACTGGAAAAAGGGTACAACGACAACGCCCTCTCCCGTGCCATCGTGATGCACGGAGCCGATTACTGCTCCGAGAGCGTCACGAAGACCGGACAGCGGCTCGGACGGAGCTGGGGATGTCCCGCCGTCCCAATGGACAAAAGCCGTAAGATCATAGACACCATCAAAGGCGGCTCGGTACTCTTCATTTACGCGGACGACACCGATTACCTCGCCCACAGCCCCGTACTCTCCCGCGCGGATAGGGGGCAATTCATCTAACTTCTCGGGATGGAAGAGAGGACGGACACCCTGTGGGTAGACGTGCGGACACCGACAGAATACGCGGAGGCACACGTCCCGGGAGCGGTGAACCTTCCACTCTTCTCTGACGACGAACGGGCTCTCGTAGGCACGACCTACGTCCAAAAGTCACGCGAAGAAGCCATCAAACTCGGTCTCGATCTCGTTGGCCCCAAGCTCGGCACTCTGGTGCGCGACGCGGAACACCTCGTAGGAAATCCGTCCGAAGCTCCGAGCCTTATGCTCTACTGCGCCCGTGGCGGGATGCGGAGCCGGTCCGTCGCATGGCTCCTCTCGCTCTACGGGTGGCGTGTCCGGACTCTGGACGGCGGCTTCAAAGCCTATAAGCACCGACTGGGTGAATACCTCTCCCGGGGTGTTCCTTTCGTCGTCCTCTCCGGTCCCACAGGTGCGGGCAAGACAGATCTCCTACACCTCTTACGCGACACGGGGCATCAGACCCTCGACCTCGAAGGGCTCGCCCGGCACCGCGGCTCGGCCTTCGGCTATCTGCCCGGCGCAGTTCAGCCTTCCAATGAGATGCTACGGTGTCTCCTCATCGCGGAGCTCGGGAAGTTTGACCTCTCCCGTCCAGTATTCACCGAGAGCGAGAGCCTGAAGATCGGACGCGTCTCGCTCCCTGAGGAATTATTCCGCAGACTTGGTGAGAGCGACGTCGTCGTGGTAGACACGCCGCGCGAAGTACGTACCCGCCGCATCGTCAGTCTCTATGGCGCTCTGGATCGAGACTTCCTCTCTCAGTCTTTTGCCAAAATAGCCAAACGCATCGGCGGGCTGAACCTAAGCCTTGCCGAAGAAGCGCTGCAAAAAGGCGACCTCACGGCAGCCACGGAGATCGCCCTCGACTACTACGACAAGGCCTATGCCCGATCATGCGAAACGCTCTACAAAGGCAGAGTGCTGGGACACGTGACGTCGCAGACAGGAGACCTCCACGAGATGGCGCGCGAGATCGTCCGCATCTCGGGGTCTTCGTCCCTCTCTCGGGGAGAGAATCGCAGTAATTAAGCCGTAAAAAAGCGGTACGTCGCGCGGCGCAGGTGAGCTCTCCGTGACTCTTCCGACAATCCGGTACGTACCGAGACTCTACCCGCGGTACGTACGACAAGGAAACGACACACAGACCGAGACAAACTCCTCGGTACGGGTCTGGTTTGGAGTGAAGATAGAAACACCAAGGAGAGATTTTTCTACCGACAAAAGCACCAAAGCAAGCCCATCCGAAAAGAGGCCCCGTAGGGAAATCCTTTCGGGGCTGTAAGCCGAAATAATTGATTCGTTTTGGCTATCTTCGCAAGCGGTCACATCCTTTGGGATTCGACCGTCGGGACGTTTTTCCGAACGTATAAGACTCAGAACTCTCATCATGCACAAACCGCTCTATTTATCAGTCTTCGTCTCTTCTTTGGCCTCACTTCCCGTATCGGCTACAGCCGGGACTCTCCCCACAGGCAAGCAAATCGAAGCCACCACCCCTCCCAATATCATCCTCTTCCTCGTCGACGATATGGGCTGGCAGGATACGTCGCTTCCGTTTTGGACCCAAAGGACGAAGTATAACCGTACTTTTGAAACCCCCAATATGGAGGCTCTCGCTGCTCGTGGAATGATGTTCACGGAGGCCTACGCCTGCCCCATCAGTTCCGCTACGCGGTGCAGTCTGCTCACAGGAGCCAATAACGCCCGCCACAGGGTTACGAATTGGACGCTGGAGCGAGACAAACAGACGGATGAGAAGAGTGAAACCGTCCTTTTGCCCTCCTGGAACTGGAACGGCATCAGTAGTGTAAGGGGTATCCCAAATACCTTCGTCGGCACCTCTTTCGTCGAGTACCTCAGGCGAAACGGCTACCATACCATACATTGCGGGAAAGCGCACTTCGGAGCGATCGACACCCCTGGCGAGAATCCTGCGCACTGGGGATTTGAAGTGAATATCGCCGGGCATGCGGCGGGCGGTCTTGCCACGTACCTAAGCGAGAAAAACTACGGGTACGACAAAAACGGGAACCCCGTCTCCCTCTTCGCCGTTCCGGGACTGGAAAAATACTGGGGTACGGGAGTTTTTGCCACGGAAGCCCTCACAAGAGAAGCGCTCAAAGCACTCGACAAGGCCAAGCGGTACAATCAGCCATTTTTCCTCTATATGGCACACTACGCAGTACACATCCCGATAGACAAGGATATGCGCTTTTACCCCAAGTATATCGCGAGAGGGCTTAGCGAGAAAGAAGCAGCGTATGCCTCCCTCATCGAGGGTATGGACAAAAGCCTCGGAGACCTGATGGATTGGGTGGATCGGAACGGAGAGAGCGATCACACGATCATCATCTTTATGAGTGACAATGGCGGGGTGGCAACAGCGCCTCACTGGAGGGACGGCAAGCCCTTCACACAAAACTACCCGCTCAATAGTGGTAAAGGCTCACTATACGAAGGGGGCATACGGGAGCCGATGATTGTATCGTGGCCCGGCATCGTCCGACCCGGCAGCAAAAACGACGAATACCTGATCATAGAGGACTTTTACCCTACGATTCTCGAGACGGCCGGGATAAGAGACTATAAGACGCCCCAAACGGTCGACGGCATCAGCTTCGTGCCTATGCTTAAGGGGAAAGGGTCTACCGCCGACCGCCGGTCACTCGTCTGGAACTTCCCAAACATTTGGGGCAACAGCGGTCCCGGAATCAATCTCAATTGCGCCATTCGTAAGGGAGATTGGAAGCTCGTCTACTACTACGAGACGGGCAAGAAGGAACTATTCAATATCCGCGAAGACATAGGAGAGAAAAAAGACGAAGCCCCCGATCACCCAAAGCTCGTGCAGGAGCTCTCGAAAGAGCTCTCCCTGATACTCCGCGACCGGGATGCCCAGCGCCCATACTACAAAGCCACGGGCAAACCCTGCCCGTGGCCTGATGAGGTAAATTAGTCTCCCCTTTTGTCCCTTTGAGGAAGAGAGACCTGCCGAAACCGGCAAGGGGATCAGAACTTGAAGGAGACGCCGACGTTAGCCACAGAGATGCCGTAACCCACTTCGACGAAAGCGCCGATATTCTGAGTGAACATATAGCGTGCACCGAGGGCGAGGTTCCAACCGAAACCGCCGCCGCCATTACGTACACCTACAGCCTTGGCTGCGTCATTGACACTGCTATCTTTGTATGTCCAGTTGGAATAGCCGAGCATCAAACGGAGGTACGTGTCGAGCTGAGGGATGAAGTGGTAGTGGAGACCTACCGTGGGACCGATAGAAAACGCGTTTGCGTACTGACTGGTGGAGAACGCACCTTGGGCACCGAGTGTGAGGGCGCTACGAGAGTCCCAGAGGTTGCCCACCACGCCGTAGTCCCAGCTGCCGACGACGGTGAAGAGGTTATCCGAGTTAGCGGAGTTGAGGCCGACACCGAGGTTGACCACGTTGGTGCCACGCTCGACCACATTCTGAGCTGATGCGCAGTAAGAGGCGAGACCGATGAAAGCGGCTGCCAGAGCGAGAAGAATTTTCTTCATGGAGTTTCTGTCTTAATCTAAAGTGTGAATAAAAAATAGTGCCGTTTAACCGGCGTAAAGATACCGTTTTTCCCAAAAACGACTTACCCTATTTCTGTTTCTGGAGATACAGACCGAAAAGTTTTCCTGTCACAGACCGAGTCTCAGACGAGACACGGGCCGAAAAAAGAATTCCGGTCCGTGTCTCTTTTTTTATCTCATCGTAGTGTCCAAAAGGTGGATGACCTGGTCGACGTCGGTGTCCGGATTGACAAAGGCGAGCCTTAGGACAGTCTCTCCATCGTGTTTGGTGGGGACGCAGAGGAGGTCGCCTGCTTTGGCGAGGCGGTCGCTCCACTCCTTGTATTGCTGGTCTGTCCAGCCTTTGCGGCGGAAGACGACGACGGAGAGCTCGGGCTCCATAATCAATTCGAGATGGTCGCTCTTCTTGATGTAATCGGCCGTCTTACGCGCATAACCGAGAGCGAGCTCTATGGCCTCCGTGTACTTCTTCGTCCCATGGGTGACGAGTGAGTACCACAGGGGGAGTCCCCGCGTCCGTCTCGAGAGATGGAGGGCGAAATCCGAGGGGTCGCCAGAGGACTGGGTGAGGTCGAGGTACTCGGCGTGCTGGGAAAAAGTATGCCGTGCATACTCCGGCTCCCTATAGAGTACGGCGCAGCAGTCGTAGGGGGCAAAGAGCCACTTGTGCGGGTCGACGATGAAGGAGTCTACCTCTTCGATACCATTGTACTTCGCGCGTACACTCGGGGCGGCGAGACCGGCACCGCCGTAGGCGCCATCGGCGTGTACCCAGACGCCCCTTTCGTGGGCGGCCTTGACGATGTCTGCCACGTCGTCGATGATACCGGAGTTGGTGGTACCGGTAGAGCAGACGACGGCGAAGACACCGGGGTTTTCGTCCAGTGCATGGGCGACGGCTTCGCCCGTAAGGTGTCCCCTCTCATCCACCGGCACCGTGACCACTTCCACGTCCAAGACCGTAGCGACGGCACGGACGGAGGAGTGTGCCGTAGAGGCACAGGCGAGCTTGAAGCCGGTGAGGGGGCGACCGTTTTGGAAGCGTCCGAGGGTATTCCATTTTTCCTGCGCAGTGTGCCTTGCAGTGGCAAGGGCCGCGAGATTACCGAGCGTACCGCCGGAGACAAAAGTACCTTTGGCCGAATCGGGCCACTTCAAGAGGGACTTGATCCAGTCGATGACCTGGTTTTCGGCAAAGATGGCTCCTGCCCCCATTTCCCACATCCCTCCGAAGACGTTGGCAGCGGAGACGGCGGTGTCGAAAGCTACAGCCGAGCGCGTCGGCGCACCGGGGATGAAGGAGAGCATCATCGGGTCGTCGCTCGAGCGTGTGGCCGGCTTGAGGATGTCGTTGTAGATGCGGATGGCCTCGTCGGCACCCAGTCCCTCCGGTGTAATGGTCTCTCCGACCTCTTGGTAAAGCTCCTCGGCGGGACGGAATGTGGTTTTGGGATCGCTGCCGCTGACGGTGTGTTCTTTGGCCCACGAAAGTGCGAGGTCCACGGCCCGGGACTCGTCGCCCCATACTTTGCTTTTCTTGATACCCACAGGTTTAAGTCTTTATATGATGGTTCTTTTATTTTTATGGTTCCCCTGTTGCGTTCGGGATAGCTTCCTAAAACTCCCTTTCAAAAGTACCAAAATGTTCGGAATTTGAGGAATAAGATTGGGGCAAAAACAGACTCTTATCCCTATGCGGGCGAGGTACAGGCAAAAAAATTCATCTCGGTCTGTATCTTTTCGGAAAAAGGTACAGACCGGAAATTTCTTCCCGGCCCGTACCTCGTTCCTATGGAGGTCACGGGGTTTGCTCCCCGCCACCTCAGAAGACAAGTCCGCCGAAGTAGACCATAAGACCTGCGACGACGATGTAGCCGAAGGCGTAGGGAATCGCTTTGCGCATCAGGTCGCCGTCCTGCCCCTGCATATTGCAGGACGCCGTGGCGATGGCGATGCTCTGGGGCGAAATGATCTTACCACCCGTAGCACCGGCCGTGTTGGCGGCGACGAGCCAATTTGTGTCCGGGTAGGCGAGCTGACCCGCGACATTGGCTTGGAGCTTGCCGAAGAGGATATTGGACGAAGTGTCACTACCCGTGACAAACGTACCGAGGGCACCGATGAGCGGCGCGAAGAGGGGATAGTACCGACCGGTGACGGCGACGAGACCGGAGCCGATTTCGTTGATCATCCCGGCGTAATTCATCACACTGGCCAGCGTCACGAGACAGATGATGGTGATGATGGTTTTGCTGAGGTTGACGGTCGTCCTCGTAAGGATCCGGAGCAGCCAGGCAAAGGACAGCCCTTGGATCAAGCCTCCGATCACGGTCCCGAGGAAGAGCATCAGCCCCGCATTGGCGAGCCAGGCGAAAGTGAAATAGTGTCCCTCAGCGTAGATCGGGAGAGCGACCTTGGAGACGAGATGCCCCTTCAGGAAGGCGTTGACAGCGGGGGCAAGCGGACTGGAGAGGAGGATAAAGAGGAGGATGAAGAGGTAGACGCTCCAAGCCTTGAACGTCTCCGAGAGCGTGAACTTCGCCCGCTCCCGCCCTTCGGTCTTTTTCTCAAAGAGACGCGCCCACAGGAGGATGGCTACGACGGCAGCGACGGAGCCGAGGATGGCGGGCGTCTCCGCCCCGAGATGGCGGGCAGCCAGATACTGGGAGCCGAAAGAGACGGCACCGACCCAGAGGGCAAAAAAGAGGTTCTTCAGCCAGTTTTTCAGAGACCCGTCGGTGAGGGTGAGGATGATAAAGGGCAGGATGAAAAGGAGGGGAGAGAGCTGAAGGACGACATTACCGCTGATGTCGCTGATCGTCTCCTGAGAAGCCTGCCCCATCGGGGAGGCTTCATTGGCAAGGGTAATCACCGGGATGCCGACAGCTCCGAAGCCCGTGGGGACGCTATTGGCAAGGAGGGAGACGAGCGCCGAGAAGACCGGCTTGAAGCCGAGCGAGATGAGGATGGCCGCCGGTATCGCCACGGCCGTGCCGAAGCCTGCCATCCCTTCGAGGATGCCGCCGAAGCCCCAAGTGAGGAGGAGCACCATCACACCGCGGTCTCCAGTGAGGGAAGAAAACTGCTTCTTGATCACTTCGATCTCTCCGCTCTCGAGGAGGACATTGTAGCTGAATATCGCCATCAGGATGACGATAAGGATGGGAAAAATGGCTTTCAGGATGCCTTCGACGACGGCATAGCCCACCATACCGCTCTCATAGCCCTGTGGGGCGAAGCCCATTCTTTCGGGCAGGAAGAAAGCGATAAATAGGGTGACGACGAGGGTAATAAGCGCACTCTTGTGCCCCGGGGCTTTGAACCCGAGCATCAGGACAAAAAGGAGGAGGATGGGGATTAGCGCCACAAGGGTATTCATAAGGGTATAGGGCTAAAGTATGGGAAATAGGTTACGCATAAGGGCTCCGGGGGAGGTACGTACCGAGACCATCGTCCCGCACAGACCGAGGAAAGATTTTCGCCCGTACCGAGACGTTCCTCTCGGTACGTACCCCGCGGAGCCGTATGTCCGGCTCTCTCAGACTACGAGCATGACGCAGTCTTTCGCACCGTGCGCACCCTTCACAAGGGCTTGCTCAATGTCCGCAGTCTTGGACGGACCGCCGATGAACCCGCGGAACTCCCCGTCGTAAGAGAGGGGGATGCGGGCACACGCTTCGTGCATGGTGTCCACGAGGTCGTTGCGGTCCACAATCATCACCATGGCTTCGGAGATGAAATAGATGGCGCGGTGCTTGAAGGCTTGCTCGAAGTAGACAGCGCCATTCTCGCAGACGCCGAACTTACCGCGGCAGACGACGAGGTCGGTGCCGTTGAGGTCCTTCGGCTCGGCTGCGTCGTCGGGGTTGAAGGTGGCGCAGGTCACTTCGGGGAGGTTGCTCGCGATGCTCTTGGCGTCGGGGAAAAGGCGCCGCACAGCGTCATCAATGCGCTCGCCCTCCCTAAGCGCGTCGCCCTTGCCGCCCGTGGCGTTGCACATCTCGATGAAGGTCGTGAGCTTATCGTCGTAGTGCGTGTGTGCGAAAGCGAGATTGGGCTTGGGGTGGACTTCCTTGGTGTTTCTTCTGAGGGAAGAGAGGATGGTTTCTTTGCTCTTCTTGAAATCTTCCATATATGGGGATAGGTGTTTTGCGTTTGGAGGATTAGGGATGTCGGTCTCTTCCTATAGGGTCACTTTTTGCCGCCGTGGTTCTTTTTCCACCACTCGTTGAAGGACTCTTTGGCGAATTTCGGCAGTTCACGCGCCTCTCCCCATGCGTTAAGTTTGTTGTAAATCAGTGGTCTCGGGAGGGAGTTGGCGACGGGGGCAAACTTGAGGGCGGTGTTAAAGAGCTTGGGACGCTCCATTACGAGCTTCATACCGTCGCTGATCAGTTTCTTCTCTTTGTTTGCTGTGCCGAGGTCGTGAAGCTTTTGCCTCCACCCGTAGATCTGCTCACCCAGGTCGACCATCACGGGACATACGAAGGAGCAAGAGAAGCAGAGCGAGCACGCGGACACATTGCCGGAGTGAGCCTTGGCGTCTTTGAGCATACCGAGGTTGATGCCGATGGGTCCGGGGATAAAGTAGGAGTAGGAGTAGCCGCCACTTCTACGGTAGACGGGGCAGGTATTCATGCAGGCACCGCACCGGATGCAGTTGAGGGTCTTACGGTGCTCCTGCATCCCCAGTATCTCGCTTCTACCGTTATCTACGAGTATGAAGTGCTGCTCGCCCCCTTCGTGGGGTTTGCCGAAGAAGGAGGTGTAGGTCGTCAGAGCCTGACCGGTGGCACTGCGCGCAAGGAGTCTCGTGAAGACGCCGAGGCTCTCACGGTCGGAAATAAGCTTGTCGATGCCGAAAGCGGTGATATTAACCTTTTGGCAGCTCATGCCCATATCCGCGTTGCCTTCATTAGTGCACACGACGACTTCGCCGGTCTCTGCGAGGGCGAAGTTGCCGCCCGTCATCGCCGCGTCCGCCGTTAGGAACTCCTGCCTCAAGACCCTCCGAGCCTGATGGGTGAGATACGTGGGGTCGCTGTTGCCTTTCTCCGTATGCAGTTTTTCCTCGAAGAGCTTACCCACACGCTCCCTTTTGATATGAATGGCGGGCATCACGATATGGCTCGGCTTGATGTCCATGAGCTGCAGGATGCGCTCGCCGAGGTCGGTCTCGATGACGTCTATGCCGTGAGCGATGAGGTGCTCGTTAAGGTCGCACTCTTCGCTGAGCATACTCTTACTTTTGACGAGCTTCCGGACGCCGTGCTCTTTGAGTATCGTCTCGATGATCCGGCGGTACTCTTCGGCGTCCTTGGCGAAGTGGACGTGGCAGCCGTTCGAGGTGGCGTTTTTCTCAAACTCTTCTATCAGATCGGGGAGATGGGACGTGCTGTACATCTTGATGTCGCGCGCCGCGTGCCGTAGGTCTTCCCACTCGGGGATACCGTGGCTGAGGAGGTCGCGCTTGTGGCGGACGAGCCACAGGGTTCGGTCGTGCCAAGCGGCATTGTCTCTGTCTTTTTGGAATGCCTCTGCGGCTTTGCTGTGGGAGGTACTCATAATTTCTTGCCGGCTAATATTTCGAGGAAATGGATGGTTTGGATTGGGAGCTGTTCCCTATCGATGACGCCCTGCATGTGCATCAGGCAGGAGGAATCGGCGCCGGTGATGTACTCTGCGCCCGTGGCCCTGTGGTCGGCGACTTTGTCACGACCCATACAGCCGCTGACGACCGGCTCTTCGACGGAAAAGAGACCGCCGAAGCCGCAGCACTCGTCGACACGGGACGGCTCGAAGACCTCGATTTCGGGAACTTTTTCGAGGAGGGCGCGGATCTTATTGAAGTAGGGCACCGTCAGCTCGCTCGCCGAAGAGAGACCGAGCTCCCGCACGCCGTGGCAGCTGTTGTGGATGCTGACTTTGTGGGGGAAGGGGTTGGGGAAGCGCTCGGGCTTCACCACATCGTGGAGGAACTCCGCGATGTCCCAGATGCGCCCTTCCGTCGTGCAGCGGTGCTTGCCGGAGAGGATGCGGGGGTAGTTTTCCTTCACGAAAGCCACGCAACTCGCACTGGGGCCCACGATGTAATCGAAGCCCTCAAAAAGCGCTTCAAACCTTTCGGCAAGTTTGAGGGAGTCGCCTTCGTATCCGGCGTTTGCCATAGGCTGACCGCAACAGGTTTGGTCCAGAGGATAAGTCACCTCGTAGCCAAAGCTTTTGAGGATTTCATAGCAGGCTATCCCCACTTTGGGATAGAGTGCATTGATGTAACAAGGTACAAAGAGGCCTATTTTCATATAAGCGTCGGTATGTAAAAATTGGGTTAGTTGATAATGCCGTTTGGGTTATGACTTACGAAAGGTATACAAAATATCCCGTATTTACCTAATTTTGGGTACAGAAATTTGCACTTATATAAAATATCGCCTTTCCATCTGCCGTCTGAGGCTGTACTATCATGAAAGCAGACGTCCTCCGCCTCACCCGAGACCCGCCCCCGCGGGGTACAGACCGAGACGAAAGCGAGATACGTACCGCGGCTCACAGCCCGGTACGTATCTCGTTCTTCTCCCGGTACGTGCAAAATTACCGCCTCAGAGCGACACGGTAGATGTAGCGGATGCTGAGGAGGGCGACCAAGAGGTAGTAAAAAATCTCCACCGTGAAGCAGAGCCACACGGGTGCCCGGAAGAGGTAGACCATCACGGCAGCGTAGGAGAGGTAAAAAATAATGCTTGCGAGCTCGATGAGGAAGACCGTCTTAGTGGCGCCCGTAGAGCCTACGGAGGCAAAGAAGACGGATCCTATGCTGCACACCGTCAGCGCCACCGTGACGATCCTTAGCGAAGGTACGGCGTCCATAATAAGTCCCGTGTCGTCACTGAAGATACTCAGGATGGGGGTCGGAAAAAGGTTCACGGCAAGGACGATGAGGAGCACCGTCCCCAGAGAGAGGCGCACGCCCCTCCACAGATACGCGCGGAGCAAGTCCATCCGCTCCGCCCCGAAGATATGGCTCACGGTCGTGCGGACTGCGGTGCCGTACGAATTGATGGGGATGAAGAGGAGGATATAGATGGAGCGTATAATCGCCGCTATGGCAAGCTCCCTTTCGCCCAGACTCTCGATGAAGAAAAAGAAGACCGTCCAGACCGATTGGCTCAAAAAAGCCTGCATCATCAGATAGACGGAGAGGTCGAAGAGGTTCTTCACGAGGGGGGCATCCCACCTCAGGAACTCGCGTGTGGTGATGCCGTAGGTGCGAAAGCTCACCCTCAGTCGGAAGTACAGGACATAAAACATCATCCCCGCCACTTCGGCAAAGACACTCGCGATGGCGGCTCCTTTGACCCCGAGCTCCGGGAGACCGAGGTTACCGAAGATGAGCCCGTAGTCCAAGAGAATATTGACGACGCTCATCACGACGGAAGAGTACGTGAGTACCTTGGTGTCCGCCGTGCCGACGAAGAAAGAGCGCACCGACGAGGCCGCAAAGGCGAAGACGAACCCGATCGTACGCCAGTTCCAATACTCTATGGCTGCGCCCGCCACGTCGCTACTGGAGAGCAGCGCCCCGAAGAGCCACTTCCCGAAAGGCCAGGACAGGACGGAGATCAAGAGACCTATCAGCACGAGCAGCACCGTACTCTGTCCCAGGATGTGGCCGATCTCGCTTTTTCGCTCTGCGCCGTAGCGGTGTCCGATGATGATCTGCGACCCGCTCGCCAGACCGAAGCCTATGGTATAGATACAGAAGTAGACTAAGGAGGCCATCGCCGTGCCGCCCAGTGCCACTTCGCCCAGACGGCTGAGGAAAGCGGTGTCGACGATACCGATGAGGTTTTGGGCAAGGAACGAAATCATCACCGGCGCGGAGAGCGCCAGGAAGTGTCTGCCGGAGATGTCTATATGGGGATTGGGTGCGGTGTCTGGAGCAGCGGACATAGGGGGAGAAAAGGATGTAGGGTTTTACGCCTACAAAGGTAGCGATTAGTTCGGAGGAAGTTATGCAGCTCTTTACGGAAGAAACGCGGGGTACAGACCAAGAAAGAAAAAAGACACGTACCGAGACGGAGCCCCGGGTACGTGTCTCTTCATTTCCTCGGTCAGACCGAAATTTTTATGCTCTTCACTTGGGCGCCACGACGGTGGCCACAAAGCTGATTTGGTCGGCGATGACCTTGTCGGTAAGCTCCTTCAGACCCTGACCAGTTCCATAGACGATGTCCCACTTCGTGCGGTCTATGGTGATGGTGTCGGTCACGGCGGTGTACTTGGCGCCGTCGTCACGGAGGGTGGCGAAGAACTCGATGTTATTCGTCTTGTCCTTGATGGTCAGGTTGCCGGAGATTTTGTACCGTCCTTCTTCGGCTTGTTTTTCGGCCGAAGTGAGTACGAAAGTGGAGGTGGGGAACTTTTCGACATCGAAGAAGTCGGCACTCTTGAGATGGGTCTCGAGCATCGTCTTCATATCGCCCTTTTGGTCAAAATTGACGAGGGAATTCATATCCACTTTGAAGTTGCCTGCAAAGATCTGACCCGTGGTGGCGTTGCCCGTGACTTCGCCAGAGAGGAATCCGATGGATCCGACGTGCTTCGTGTCGACGACGACTTTGGCACCCTCCCAGTTTACGAGGCTCTGTGCGGGATCGATGGCAAGGGTGACGGCGTCCGCATCGGTAACGGCGGTGACTTCTTGTGCCTCCGAAGTGGACGTTTCGCTCTTTTGGTCCTCTTTTCCGCCACAAGAAGCAAGAAGCAGTGTTGCAGCGACGAGGGAAAGGGAGAGGGTCTTTGCGTTCATTTGTCTGATGTTCATTTACGGGATAAATTAGTGAATGTCTTACAGCTTTCTTGTATACGCTGTAAAAAAAGAACAAGGCGGAGGTCATTTTGTTTAATCGTCTCTCACCGACGGGAAAAGAGCACCCGCAAAAGAAAAGAGGGAGGGACGGTGCAGGATTTCGGGAAAATCCCGTTTCTCCCCACAGAGGGGACGAAAAAGGGAACCCGGTATGGGTAACTTTGCCGGGGAGAAGAGAATGAGAACGAGGAAAAATGAACGCAATGTGATAAACCCGAAAAAGGCACAGAATCCGGTCGAGACGGAAATCATCCGCCTCTGGGACGAAGACAGAAGAGCAGCTTTCAAGCTCTTCTACGACGCCTATGCACCCCGCTTGATGGGGGTGTGTCGTCGCTACCTGTGCGAAGAGGAGGACGCGAAAGACACGTTGCAGGAGACGCTGTTCAAGGTGTACCAAAATATGACCGGATTCATAAGGAAAGGAAACGGAGCCCTCATCGCTTGGGCGTACCGTATCGCGGTTAATGCCTCGGTGGACTGCCTTAGGAGCAAAAGCAAAGTCCTCGTGTGCGACAATCTTGAAGAGCTGGAGGACACCCTCGCCGATCCTCACCCGGACGAGAATCCGGGCAAGACGGACGACATCCCCTTAGAGGTCATCCGGGAAATGATCTACGCCTTACCGGACGGGTACCGGACCATCTTCAACCTTTACGCGGTAGACGGCTTGTCCCACGCACAGATCGCGAAACTTTTGGACATTAAAGAAAATACTTCTTCGTCACAATACTACAGAGCCAGAAAGATCTTGGCCACCAAGATCACCGACTGGAGAAAGGAGCACAGCGAAGTCATATGAAACGGACTGATTTCCCGGACTGGGGCAAAGATCTCGGACAACGACTCAAGGACACGGAGGAGGGTCTGCCCGAGGACTTCTTCTCCGAGACGATGGATCTCATACACAGGAGGCGGAACAGGCGCCGCATCGTCATCTCCCTCCTCTCCTCTGCGGCCGCGCTCATCGTGGCGGCAAGCCTCGGCGGGCTGTGGAGTAGAGACGAGCTTCCGGCCGGGGACGCACCCCGGCAGCTGCCCGGAGGGGCAGACTTGGTTGCCCAAAGCGCACCGAAAGAAGAACCGGCAACCGACCTCCACACCCTTGCGGATAAGGGCTCCGGAAGTGCCGAAACCCGTGACCGAAGAGCACCCCGCAAGGAGTCCCGGTCAACCCCCGACCGCACCCCGCAGCCCTCCACATCCGGTAAGAGCCGAGCCGAAGTCACAAACTCCGACACACAAACCGCCCAACCCTCTTCGCCCGAAAGCCCCGGCCTCCCCTCCGAGCCGAGTCCGAAGGAAGAAAAACCGGCACAGAGACCTCCGGAATCGGAGCATCCCCTTGTCATCGAGAAAACCAAAGGACTTACCGCCTTGAATGTGTCCGTCTTCGGCTCACAAAACTTCGGCACCGGTGCCGATGGATCGGCTCAAAACACCCCCGGGTATATGTCCCGGTTCTCGTATGACGAGACTTTGGTCACCGACCTGCCGCACCGCGTCACCCGACTGATGCCCATAGAAGCCGGGCTCTCGGTGGGACTCGGATTTCGGGAGAAATACCTTTTCAGCTTAGGGGCAGGATTCAAGTACAGCGCGGCGCTTATCGACTACGGAAACGCTTCCGATCCGGTTCGGTTCAAAGAGCAAGTCTACCTCGTCCCCGTCTCTCTGAGTGTCGGGTACCGGATCTTTGAGAAAGACGGGTTCCGCCTCCTTCCTACAATCGGACTGAATGTGGACTTTCCCCTGTATGCCGTGCGCGAAGACATCGCCACGACGGGAAAGGAGCGGATAAAGGATCTCAAGCCCGTCGTATCCCCCACACTCAAGGCGGAAGCCGAATACCTCTTCAGGTCGGGCTTCGGCATCTACCTCTCCGCCGGAGTACGCCTGAATCTGACCATCTCCTACTCAGAAGATCTGCGCAACTCATTGAACCGGATAGAGCCGACCATACAGGTCGGCGTGAGGTACAACTTCAAATACGAGAATTGACAAGAGACTACGAACTAATTTTATCACCACCCGGGGAAACCGGAAGTTCGACCCCAAAAGAAAGGAGGATCAAGGGATTGAACCCCATACCGTCGGGAATCGTTCGCCTGTCGGCATTGCCTCGGGAGCCATGAACCAACGTATTTTTTCAAACACCAAAAAACAAACTCTTCAATTATGAAATCTTTATCAAGCGCAATGTCCGCATTGGGATCCAAGAAGATCCTCTCTTCACTCGCCGTCCTCTTCTGCCTGTCGGTCGTACTTTTCGGCTGCGAAAAAGAGCAACCGCCCGTAGCCTTCCTGCGCCTCTCCGCTCAGGAAGCAACCCTGACGGCAGAAAAACCCTCTCAGGAGATTAAAGTCCTCTCCAATACGGCCTGGGTCATCTCCGCAGACAAGATGGAGAAACAAAAAGACTCCAAAGCCATCGTCGTAGACAAGTGGCTCAATGTCTCCGTCGGTGCCGCTGCAGGATCCGGCACCCTCACCGTCTCGCTCGTCAAACCGGTGCCGACGGAAAATAAGACCGCGACCCTCGACTTCGTGTCCGGGAACCTCAAACAGACTTTGAAGGTAACTTTCACCAAGAAGTAACCCACTCCCCCGACTTTCGTAAAAGAAGTGCCGCGCGACGGCGCTTCACAAAAAAAGAGATGCGCCCTTGGGTGCGCATCTCTTTTTTCGCACAGACCGAGAATAAATCTCCGACCTGTATGTGCTACCTCCGAGGTACAGACCGGGGATTTCTTCTCGGTCTGTATCTCCTTTTTCGGTCTCTTAGGGAGGGGTTATATTTGGTTTGTAGAAAAAAATAGGTACTTTTGCCCTCGTAACATAAGGTGCTACCCTTACTCTGTCTGAGTCTAAGAGAGCGAAGAGGGAACCCGGTGCGAATCCGGGGCAGTGCCCGCTACCGTGATGCTTTGGCGCCCTTGGGTGCGCCGCTTTCGCACATTTCTATTGTGCCACTGAGAGACCCGAAAGGGGCTTTTGGGAAGGCCGTTGCGAAAGAGAAAAGAGCTAAGCCGGGAGACCTGCCTTATGCAAACGTTTACTGACGCCTTTCGCGCGGGACCGAGCCGGCGTCGTAGTCCCCTCCATGAGGAGGTCTTTTGGAGTACTTATGACACACATTTACCGCCTTTTGGCGCTAATGGTGGTGATTGGCTGTGCGGCGCCTTTGCTTGCACAGAAGCCGGAAGCGGCACGCGACAGCATCAAGGGAGAGACGACGCTGGAGGAGTTCGTCGTCACCGGTAGCGGCACCGTCCACCACAGCAGTACGGCACCCGTCCGCACCGAGCTCCTGACCCAAAAGCGGATAGAGAGCATCGCGGCGCCAAGTCTCACCGAGATGCTGACCCGCCTCTCCCCCTCCTTCGACTCTTCGCAGAGCGCCATGGGCGCAGGTCTCTCCCTCGGCGGACTCAGCAACAGCTACATACTCATCCTCATCAACGGCAAAAGGCTCAATGGCGGCGTCGGCGGGCAAAACGACCTCTCCAAGATCGACCCCGCCCAGATTCGTAAGATAGAGATCGTCAAAGGTGCCGCCTCCACCCTCTACGGCTCCGATGCCATAGCGGGCGTCATCAACGTCATCACCAAAGACTACGACACGAAGAGCCTCTCTTTTTTCAACACCACAAGGGTAGGCTCCTACGGAGAATTCAAGCAGAGCAACACGCTCGCCTTCCGCCTCGGAGACTTCAAAAGCACCACACGCTACGCCTACCAGAGGAGCGACGGGTGGCAGAATACCACTCTCGAAATCTACCGCGACCAGCTCTACGAAAACTCCACCACAATGACCAGCAGCGCCTACTTTAACCACCGCATTAGTGAGGAACTCGAGTGGACGCCTAATCGCTTGTGGAGAGTAACCGCTTCCGGATCTTGGTACCTCAAACGCATCTTTCACGAGCCAGGAGAGCCGCGCCTGAATATGTACCACATCCGCTACAACGATGCGGACGCGGCTCTCGGAGGCATCTTCACGCCATCTTCGTCTCAGACCTACAGCCTCGACTTCTCTTGGAGCAGGCACGCGTACTTCTACGACTACTACCTCCGCTATCTCGATGAGGTGATGCGCGAAGAGCTCCTCGACGACGGACGGATACACTATGTGCCGGATTACTTTTACCACGACCCCGGCACCTCATCCTTAGAGAGCGACCAGCAACAGTACATCCTCCACGCCAAAGCCGTCAATCGGCTCTCGGACCAACATCTCCTCTCTTCCGGCGTCGAAGCCATAGCGGACTACCTCCTGGCGCCGACCCGTATGAATAGGCCTTCCGCCCTCAGTTACACCCTCGCCGCCTACGTCCAAGACGAGTGGACGGCACGGGAGAACCTCCAAGTCACGACCGGCTTACGGTACGTCTTCCACGGTAACTTCGGCAGCCATCTCACGCCCAAAATATCCCTGAGATACGAGCCTTGGAAGCCCCTCAGCATCAACCTCGCCTTCGCCACCGGCTTCAAGGCACCGACGAATAAGGAGCTCTTCTACGAGTATGAGCGTCCGATGATGGGCAAGCTGAGACTCTACCTCGGCAACCGTGACCTCCGACCCCAGACGTCGTACTACTACTCGGCTGCGGTAACCTATCGCCCGATGAAAAACCTCACCCTCGACCTCAGCTACGCCTTCAACGACGTCCGTAATATGATCCAGCTCATCCCCGTGAAGATGCCGGACAAGTTTAACGGCGACGAAGGCTCCTCCTTCGATGCCGCGATGCAGTACACCAACGGGGAATCCGCCAAGATCAACGAAGTCGAAGCCACCCTCTCCTACAAGCCTTGGCGCGGCGCTAACCTCAGCCTCGGCTACGTCTTCACCGACACTTGGAGCCGCATCTACGACGCAAAGAAAAGTGCGCGCAAAGGTAGGGTAATCATCGACGAGCGCCCCATCGATGGCTCCGCGAGACACAAGGGGACGATTACATTTGCCCAAGACTTCTCTTTCGACAAATACCGGCTCACGGCATCCCTCTCTTCGAGGCTGCAGAGTGACAGGTACTACTTCTACTACGGCACGGCAGCAGGGTACGCGCTCTGGAACCTCACGACGGTACACAAGTTCGACCTCCCGTGGCATCTCTCCGGCTCGCTCACTGCCGGCATTGATAACCTCTTCGATTACAAAGAGACCCACCCCTACGGCTACAACTTCGGCACCTACACTCCGGGGCGCACTTTCTTCATCAGTCTGAACATCGGTTTCAAAAACACCAAGGATATCTGATTGCTCTCAATATTAACCTGAAAACACACCTACCAACCAATCATTTCATCCTAAAAAAAGAACGCAATCATGAAAAGACGCTCTCTATCTTCTCTCGCCCTCATCGGCTCTGCCTTTGCCGGCGTCCTCTCTTTGGCTTCTTGTCAAACCAACTCCGGCACTACGCCGGAGAACCCCACGGAAGCGGTTCCGACACTCTCCCCGAAGAGTGAGACGGCCGTGCTTCTCGTCACCTTCGGCTCCACTTACCCCGGACCTCAAGCGACCTTTAATAAGGAGAAAGAGTTCTTCCAAAAGAAGTTCCCGGGTGCCGACCAGTACTTCTCCTTCACGAGTAGGACGATTATCAACCGTATGCTTGCTGCCGACAAAGGTGTCTTCCTGGCTCCCCCTCTGTACATGAAGGCCTTCCTCAAGGCGAAGTACAAAAACGTCTACGTCCAGTCCCTTCACATCATCCCGGGGGAAGAATTCACGCTCCTGAGAGACGACTACATCAAGAAAGTCTATAACGTTCCCCTTATAGATATGACGAAAGAAGAGCTTGCCGGACGTCACAAAGCCGTGTGCGGAGCACCTCTTCTGAGCGACACGGAGAGCATCAAGCGCGTGGCAAAAATCCTTGCCGATGACTACGCCAAGGAGCTCGAAAAGGGCGACGCCGTCGTCTTCGTGGGGCACGGTAACCCCGAAGAAAACTACATCTACGCCAATATGAAGTACGTGGAGCTTGAGAAAGAACTCAAGGCCTATGCCAAGGCCAATTACGGCTCCTCCAACATCTTCGTCGGAACCGTCGAAGGGATGATAGAAGACGACAACCATAAACCTATGGAGATGGCGTTCGACTACGTGTACGACCAGATCAAAAGCTTGGCCCGAAAGCCCGGCAAGGTGCACCTCCAAATCCTGATGTCCATAGCCGGCGACCACGCCAATAACGATATGGCAGGCACAGCCACCGAGGAAGACGGTCAGCCCCTCGACTTGGACGAACAGAGCTGGTTCAACCAACTCAAAGCGAAAGGCTACGAAGTGTCTGTCCGCCGTCCCCTCAAAGCCCTCGGCGACTACCCCGAGATCCTCCAGATCTGGTACGAACACCTCCAAGAAGCCATCAACAACAGAGACAAAGGCGAGTAAACCCCAAACAGTCTCAAAGCACATCAACTTCAATCCGGACCCCGCGCCCTTTGCAAAAAAAGGCTCGGGGTCTTTCTCTTCTGAGCTCTTCATCGCCCGATATCTTTTTCCGAAAGCAAAGATACACCTCCCGGACATTCTTCTGCAAGCCCGATTGCTCCGCAGAAACCATTTGCGTCACCATTAGAGCCTCCAAAAGCTTAATGGTGACGCTATTATCAATCCGTCAGGACCCGCAACTGTTCCCTAACCTCCTTGCATACCGTGTTGATACCGTCCCCACGAACCAGAGTATCTCTGAAAAGTCAGACAAGGTCAGACATAGTCGGAAATAGTCAGACATAGTCGCAAATAGGAGGCGATATCGGGCGTGTCCTGTGCCTTCCCTCTCTGCTAACTGCTGAAGACAGAGTGCCAAGCCCGGAACTTGAGGACCTGATCCTCGCTCCTTTTGGACAAGGAGGAGAGGATGCGCTCCACGGTGCGTTTCTCCTTCGGATCCCCACTCTTGGAGTAAAAGCAGTCGGCGTAGCAGATGATCTGCTCCTCAAGGGAGACGGGCACCATCTCCCGCGCGGGGAGAGGCAACTCCCTTGCAACGATTTCCTGCAACGTCAGCCCCACGCCGGTATGCCGCTCGCAGACCAAGGCGTGCTTCGGATAGCCCTCTTTCCTCAGCAGCTCCGCACCCAGGATGCCGTGCAAGATGTAGGGGTGAGGCCCCGTGCACCCTATGGACGGCGCGTCGGTAAGGAAGATGCCGATGTCGTGCAGCATGGCCGCCTCGTAAAGAAACGTCCTATCCACTTCCCACGCCGGATGGGCATCGGCGATCTCGAGCGCAAGACCGGAGACCAGCTTGGAGTGGGTCACGAGAAGGTCGTAAAGAGGGGTCCCTTTGGTGTAGTACTTCCCTATGATCTTCTTGGGCAGTGTGGAGAACTTCTTGGGCGGCATAGGGGCGTCAGTTTCTGGAGAAACCGGTGAGGGTACACTCTGCATATCCGAAGTTGAGCCGGGCCGAAATGAAGACCGGCAGCAGCCTGTCATCGCGGGTAAGCCAGACTTCCATCGCGTTGCCGCCTTTCTCGAAAGCGTCGTCGCGCACTTGGACGGCTATCTTGAGGACATTCACGGTCTCGGAGCCTCCTATCTTCGCGGTACCGTAGCCCGTGAGGCGGTAATTGGCTCCCACGAGTTTGTCGTCCGAGGGAGAGACAAACGCATACTTGTGGCCCACCTTCATCGTCCGGTAGTCGACGGAGCGGACGAGGGCTATCGTGGAGAGCATATCCGCTACGACGGCGCCTGACTCGAGATAGAGCGTGGTGTCGATGCGGACGCCGTCTTCGTTCCACTGCTTCACCTTCAGCGCCGTCCGCTGAGCGGAGTAGACGTAGCTGATGACGTCGTTGAGTCTAAACTTATTTTCATTGGTTCTCTTCTCGAAGCGGATGGGGCGCTTTTGTGCCGAAAAAAGGGTCTCCAGCGTGTCGCGCATCGGGAAGACATTGTCGCCGATGCCCGTAGTCCGGAAGATCAGCTGCGAGAAATACTGGTTCTTATTGGCGGGCTTATTGATGAGCCGGGCTTCACCCACTTTCCCCCGCACGATGGTCCAGCGAAACGCGAGGTCGTACCTCAGCGTCTCGGTGGCATCGAGGCTCTTGGAGTTTTCATAGGGGCTCTGCGCCCAGGCGCCCAAGGGCAGAAGAGTCAAGAGGGCATAGAGTAACGCCGAAAAGAGAAGGGTGCGTTTCATTTTTTCGGGGACAGGTCGGATTAGGGACGGGGGATGAGGTCAAAACGGGTGTACGGCCGAAGTGCGGCGGGGATGACGATCCCGTCTTCCGTCTGATTATTCTCGAGCAAAGCGGCCACGATACGCGGTAGAGCGAGGGCGGAACCATTGAGGGTATGGCAGAGCTCGGTATGACCTTCGGTGCGGTAGCGGCACTTCAAGCGGTTTGCCTGGAAGGACTCGAAATTAGACACGGAGCTGACTTCGAGCCAGCGCTCTTGCGCGCCGCTGAAGACTTCGAAGTCGAAAGTGAGCGCACTCGTGAAGCTGATGTCGCCGCCCGAGAGACGGACGATGCGGTAGGGCAGCTCCAACTTCTGCACCAAAGTCTCGACGTACCGAACCATCTCGTCAAGCGACTCGTAGGAGTGCTCGGGGCGGTCTATGCGGACGATCTCCACTTTGTCGAACTGGTGGAGGCGGTTCAGACCGCGCACGTCCTTACCATAGCTGCCGGCCTCGCGGCGAAAGCAGGCAGAGTATGCCGTAAGCTTGATGGGGAAATCCTTTTCGTCCACGATGACGTCGCGGAAGATGTTCGTCACGGGCACTTCGGCCGTCGGAATCATATAGAGGTTATCGAGCCCGACGTGGTACATCTGGCCTTCCTTGTCGGGGAGCTGCCCCGTACCGAAACCGGAGTCTTCGTTGACCACATACGGGGGCTGAATCTCGAGGTAGCCGGCTTCGCGGGCGTTATCGAGGAAGAAGTCGATGAGCGCACGCTGGAGGCGGGCACCGTAGCCCTTGTAGACGGGGAAGCCTGCCCCGGTGATCTTGACGCCGAGCTCGAAGTCGATGAGATCGTATTCTTTGGCAAGCTCCCAGTGGGGTTTCTTGTGGTCGGATGGGAGATCGGGCATCACACCGCCCGTGCGTTCGATGACGTTATCTTCGGCGCTCTTGCCCTTGGGAACGGTCTCGGAGGGGACATTGGGGAGGAGGACAAGGAGGGCATTCATTTGCTCTTCGGCCTCGTTTTTCTTTTGCTCCAAGGTCTTGGACTCTTCTTTGAGGGCGTTGACTTCGTTGCGTTTGGCTTCGCCTTCGGCTTTTTTGCCGCTCTTCATCAGCGCGCCGATCTCTTTGGAGAGACGGTTTTGGGTCGCGAGTGACTCGTCGAGGTCTCTCTGATAATTGCGACGCTCTTCCGAGAGGGCAAGTATTTTTTCGATCGACTCGCGCGCGTCTACGTTCTTGATGGCGAGCCTGCGGATGGCCTCTTCGGTGTGTTCGGAAAGGTATTTGATGGTAAGCATATTTGCTGTGCGTAAAAATAGTTTTCGTCCGAAATCCCGGACGCTATATGTGATTTGTGACTAAAAAAATTGGCAATAGTTTAACTCTTAAATCGTGCTGTATGCGGGACAAGCGAGGTACAGACCGAAAAAACTTCGAGACCCGTACCGAAATCCGGAAAAGGTACAGACCGAAAAAATCGCCCCGGTACGTACCAAATCGCGGGGAGCCTCCGCACCTGTCCTCTTCCTCAAAAGCGAACCGATGCGCCGCCCCCACCGGACATCCCGCCTCCAAAGCTTCCGCCTCCGAAGCCGCCACCGCCGAAACCGCCTCCTCCGATGAAGCCGCCGACAGCTCCACCGGTGACGAGGGGCGCGCTGTCGCTACTCACACGGCGGCGCTTGCGCTCGCTGTGACCGCAGTTCTCGCAGAGATAATGGTCGGTGACGTAGTGGGAGGTAGCTCTGATGGTACGCACCTTGTGGTAGGTACGGAATCCGCACGAAGGGCAGTCGGCATAACTGCTATCGGGCCGGATCGCCGCCACCTTTTCCCTATAGTCGCAGCGGTTGCACTCGAGGATGGTGTACTCCTTGGAGCCTACGCTGCTCTCCGTCTCTTCACCTTTAGAGAGATAAGGGAGGTTGGCCGGGTAGTGGACTTGATGCACACTTCCCTTCGTGCCGCACTTGGGACAATCGGCCGTACGGGTGCGGTTCTTTTTCTCCATCGCACTCATAAAAGGCAGGAGCACGAAGACGGAGGGCATAAAGATCACCGTAAGGATAAGGAGAAGGGCATAGCCCTGACCGCTTGTGAGGGCGATGACTTCCTTGACCGAGTCCACACTCGAGGAGCCTTTCCGTGCCACACGCCACTTCAGGAAGAGGACCACGAGGAGGGCGTAGACGGCCGAAGCCGCCAGCCAGAGCAGGATCAACGTCCAAAAAGTCCCGCCGTCGGAGAGCGTATCGCCCTCCGCGGGAGTCAAAAGTGCGTCGTGCTCCTTCTGCAAGAGCGTGTCCATATCGCCGAGCATCGCGGTGAAGCCCTCCGCCGCCCTACCCTCTGTCACTGCAGGGATGAGGTACTTACGGATGTAGCGGTCGCTGCGGTAGTCGGTGATGACCCCTTCGAGACCGTATCCGACTTCAAAGCGGATCACACGGTACGAGGGATCCGTCACGAAGAGGATGAGGAGACCGGAGTCGTCACGGGCATTACCGATACCCCATTTGCGGAAAAGACCGGTAGTGAACGCCAGCTCGTCGTCCTCCGGTATGGCGGGGACGACGACGAGGACGGCCTGCACGCCGTTGTGCGCACCGAGGTCGTCCAGCCTGCGGTTAATCGCCGCCCGCTCTTCGGGAGTGAAATAGCCCTCCGGGTCGCTGACGAACTGCGTGGAGTCCCTCTCGAAGACATTCGGCACATCGTCTATCGTGTAGACCTTGGCCGGCTCCTGTCCGAAAAGGGGCAGGAGGGCAAAGCACGCGAAAATGAGGGCAAGGAGACTCTGTTTCATAGTCCGAAAGCGTGAAAAAGGGCTGTAGCTTTAGAACGCTACCTCGGGAGCCTTTTCGGCGCCGGATTCTGCTTCGAAATAGGGCTTTTGGTCAAAGCCGAGGATGCCGGCGAAGAGGCTGTTGGGGAACGTGCGGATATAGGTATTGTAGTCCTTGGACACCTCGTTGAAGCGCATACGCTCAGTGGAGATGCGGTTCTCGGTGCCTTCGAGCTGGGACTGGAGGGCGAGGAAGTTTTCGTTCGCCTTAAGGTCGGGGTACTGCTCCACAGTCACCATCAGACGACCGAGGGCTTGGGAGAGTTCGCCCTGCGCCGCCATATATTCCTGCATGGCTTCGGGCGTAAGGTTGGTGGGGTCTACCGTCGTCTGGGTCGCTTTGGAGCGTGCGTTGATGACGCTCTCGAGGGTCTCTTTTTCGTGCGCTGCGTAGCCCTTGACCGTATTCACCAGGTTGGGGATGAGGTCGGCACGACGCTGGTACTGGTTTTCCACCTGGCTCCAAGAGGTCTTTACGGCTTCGTCCTTAGAGACCATGTTGTTATTGGCCTTGATGCCTGCGCCCACAGCCCAAACCACGAGGACGAGGACGACGATGACGGCGATGAGTGAACCTTTGCTTTTCATAAAAATATACTGTCTGTGTTATCAGTTACGCTCCTTCGGGAGAATCATTCGGGCAGCCTTTAGCTCCGTTTTTCGGAGATACGGACCAAGACGATCACGAGGTACAGACCGAGACGATCACGAGATACGGACCGAGAGGGTCACAAGATACAGACCGGGATTTCCGACCCTACCCCGCCCCGTCAATCCCGGAATACGATCTCGTCTCCGTGCACCTTACGGGTGCAGTAGTTACACTGCAGCACTACGGGTTTCTCATCCAGTAGGGTGAAAGAGCTCTCCATAGGCTCGTTATTGGTGATGCACTTGGGGTTGGTGCACTTCACGAGACCGTCGACCCGCCGGGGCGGATGGACGGTTATCTTCTCCGTCACCCGATAGTCTCTGATGACGTTGATGACCACGTCGGGGCAGACGAGTGCGAGGGTATTCACATCCTCCGGCGTGAAGAACTTGTCCTCCACTTTGATGAGGCCTTTCCGCCCCAGCTTACGGCTCTTGAAATTGAGTCCTATGGTGATGGGATTGGGGGCATCAAAGAGTCCGAGAAGTGCGATGACCTTCTGCATCTCTTCCTCCGGTATGTGGTCGATGACGGAGCCGTTTTGGATGGCGGGCACTCTCAGCTCGCCCTCTTCTACTCTTTGCTTCATGGCGTGTTATGCGGGCGGTATAGTGAAGATTGTGTTTCTAAAAAGAGCGTTCCGTCCCCGCGTGCCCGGGTGGCCGTGTGACGGCGCCTCCGCACTCGGGGGCGGAACGTCTTCGTTATCCTGCCCCTAAAGGTACAAAATTTTCGTCGTACCCGGGTACTTACTTCGCTTCGGGAGCGGGTGCGCCGGGGATGACTTCAAGGAGTTCGCACTCGAAAGTGAGCATCTGATAGCCGCCCTTGGAGGGGTCGAGAGGACGCGCGCCGTAGGCGAGGTTCTCGGGGATCCAGAGCATAAACTTGGAGCCTTGGTTCATCAGCTGCACGCCTTCCGTCCATCCGGGGATCACCTGGTTGAGGACGAACTTGGCGGGTTCGTTGCGGTCGTAAGAAGAGTCAAAAACGGTACCGTCAAGGTAGGTGCCTTTGTAGTGAATCTTCACGGTGTCGGTTGCAGTGGGCTTGGGACCGTTGCCCTCTTCGAGGATCTTGTACTGCAGACCGGAAGCGGTGGTGACTACACCTTCTTTCTTGGCGTTTTCACTGAGGAAGTCCTGACCGGCTTTCTTATTGTCTTCTTCCTGCTTGGCCTGTACTTTTTGGAAATACTCTTGGACAAACATCTGTGCCTCTTCCGGAGTCATGACGGAAGTGTCGCCCTTCAAGCCGTCGCGGAGTGCGCGGGCGAGGATTTCGACATTGAGGGAGTCTCCGGGAGCGCCCGCAAGGCTCTGCCCCATGCTGAAGCCGTTGCCCAGACCGATGGCGTATGCGGCGCTGTCGGCAGAAGTGCTGAGCTTGGCGCCGCTCATCGTACCGCCGCAAGAAGAGAGAAACATCACACCGCAAGCGGCAGCGGTAGCGACGAGAAGAGATAGACCTGTCTTAATCATAATCTTATGATTTGTGTATAAAAGTTATGTGATTTAGTTGGTGTCTTTTTGTCAAAGGATATCGAGTAGCTCGATATCGAAGATGAGGGTGCTGAAAGGCTCTATCATCTGTCCCGCACCCCGCTCTCCGTAAGCGAGGTCGTAGGGGATGACCACGCGCCATTTGGAGCCGACAGGCATCAGCTGAAGGACTTCCTGCCAGCCTTTGATCACGCCGCCTACGGGAAAAGAAGCCGGCTCGCCGCGCTCCACGGAGCTGTCGAAGACGGTGCCGTTGATGAGGGTGCCGTGGTAGTGGCACTTGACGGTGTCGGAAGCCTTGGGGGTGGCACCTTCGCCTTTCTTGAGGATCTGGTACTGCAGCCCGCTCGGCAGGGTGGTCACGTCGTCGCGGTGTCCGTTGATGAGGAGATACTCGGCGCCGGCGGCTTTATTATTCTCGAAGCGTTCGCTCTGGAGCTTGGTGAAGTAGTCGTTGATGAGTTCCTTGGCTTCGGTGAAGTGAATCTGAGGTTCGCGACCTTCGAGTACATCCTTGACCGCCGCCACAAAGTCGCCGGTATTAAGGTCCTTGATGCCGAGGCTCTGAAACTGCTGTCCGATGCTCAGACCGAGCGAGTAGCTTATTTTATCCATGAAGAAATGGGTATTCGATTTTAATTGTATTTTAATTTCGGGTGTAAAGATACCAAATAGTTAGCAGTGAGAGGTTAGAAGAGCCCCATAAGACCGTCACGCGAGGTACGGACCGAAAAAAGTTTCCCGGTCTGTATCTCGCCCCTCTCCGGTACAGACCAAAAATAGGGCGAGATACGGGTCAAAATTTTTTCTGTTCCTGCATAGAGTCTATTCTCGGCACATCAGTCCTTCTTGCCCGTGAGGACGAGACGGGAGATGCCTTCGGGTGCGAAGAGGATGCGCGCCGTCTCATAGAGCGACTCGCTCGTGACTGCATCTATGCGCGCCACGGCTCCCGAGACCCCTTCGTAGTCTCCGTAGTGGAGGAGCTGCCTGCCGAAAGCGAGGAAGAGACTCTCGGGGGTTTCGCTCGACATCGCGAACTGCCCCTTGATCTGTTTCTTCCACGCCCTCAGTACGTTTTCCGGCAAAGGCTTGGCACAAAAACGCGCAATCTCGGAGCGCGTCGCTTCGAGTGCACGGCGTGCGTTGGCGGGGTCGCTGCCGAAGTAGATCTGCCACCAGCCGGCGTCCGAGATGGAGACACTCGACGACTCCACCCCGTAGACCCAACCGTGTTTTTCGCGAAGGAGGAGGTTAAGCCGGCTATTGGTACTCTGCCCCGCGAGGATATTGAGCAAGATGCCGGTCTCGACGTGGCGGGCGTCTTTCAGCCCAAACGCCCTACCCCCGAGGAGCGTGTGCGCCTGGTAGGTGTCGCTCTCCCGCTCCAGACGGAACGTCTCCGGACTGAGGACGAGCGGCGGCCGCTCTATCGGTGTCCGCTCCTCGAAAGGCTCCGAGAGGTACTTCCCGCACAGCTCCGCAAAACGACTCTCGCCGACCTGTCCCATACAGAAAAAGAGCATCCGCTCCGGGCGATAGCGGTTTCGGACATACCTTTTCATATCCTCCGGAGTGATGCTCATCACACTCTCCGGCGTGCCGAGGATCGGGTGTCCGAGCGGAGTGCCGCGGAAATAGAGATCCTCCCAATCGTCGAATATCTGATCCGAAGGGGTGTCCTTATAGAGATTGATTTCGTCCGTGACCACGGTGCGCTCCTTCAGCAACTCCTTCTCCGGGAAAGTGGCGTGCCGCAGGAGGTCTCCGAGGAGATCCATCGCGCGCACCAGCTCGCCCCGTGGGGCGCCGGCGTAAAAGAAGGTCTCGTCCTTCGTGGTGTAGGCGTTGAGATCCCCGCCTACAAGCTCCATACGCTTATTGATATGGAGTGCACGGCGTTTTTGGGTACCTTTGAAAAGCATATGCTCCACCAAATGCGCCAGACCCGGATGATCCGGATCGTCGTCGCGGCTGCCGCTGAGCACCGCGAAGCCGCAGTACACGACCCGGCTTTTGACGGGAAGGAGTGCGACGCGGAGGCCGTTTTGGAGGGTAAAGAGGGAATATTTTGGGGCTTCCAAAGTGTTCTATGTGCGTGAAATCATTTTTTGTATTACGACGCCGGAAGTACTCTTGGCACGTCTCCGGCAGTGCAAAATTACCAAATAAAGATGCAAGCAATGAGCGGAAAAAATGCCATCCTCTCCACAGACGCATTACACGACATCCTCCGTCGTGAGGCAGACGCGGTAAGAGCCATCCCTGTGGGCGAAGAGTACACCCGGGCCGTCGAACTCATCATCCGCCACGTCCACGACAGACGGGGACGGCTCATCACCAGCGGTATGGGCAAAGCGGGACAGATAGCGGAGAATATCGCCACTACTTTCTCCTCCACAGGCACGCCGGCCTTCTTTCTCCACCCTGCGGAAGCGCAGCACGGAGACCTCGGCATCATCAGGGAAAACGACCTCCTGCTCCTAATCTCCAATAGCGGCAAGACCCGCGAAATCCTCGAACTGATCGACCTCGCCAAAGGCCTTGTACCCGGCATCCCTTTCATCTGCATCACGGGTGACGACAAAAGCGAACTGGCACGCCGCGCGGACATCACCCTCTACACCGGACACCCCGACGAAGTGTGCCCCCTCGGAATGACCCCCACCACAAGCACCACCGTGATGACCGTGATGGGCGACCTCCTCGTCGTCAGCACGATGACGGCGATAGGCTTCACGCACAAGGACTACGCCAAGCGCCACCACGGAGGCTACCTCGGCGAAGCGTCGCGCTCACGCTGCGAGGGGCAGTAAAAAAGGTACAGACCGGGAATTTCTTTTTGACCCGTACCAAGTTTTTCGCTCACACGTACCGGGAATAACTTCTCATACAGGCCGAAAAAATGTCCATCAAGTTTAGGAACTTAGCCACCGAACCCGAAGCACCCGTTGTCGCCGGATACAAGCAGAAGAGCATCGACGACATAGCCGACTACCGCAATCGTCCCTGGTACGACCGAGACAAGCTCTACCGTGTCCTCTTCTTCACTGACACACGCGAGGGCTGGTTCATCGAGCTCTTCATCATGATAGGCATCGTGGTGAGTACCGCCGTCGTCTTCATCGACAGCATCGGCAACATCACGGGCACGGGCGAGAAGATCCTCAAAGGCGTGCAGTGGGCGTTCACGCTCGTCCTTACCGCCGAGTACCTCATCCGCATAGCGGCCGCCCGCAAGGTGCGGAAATACATCTTCGGGTTTTACGGCATCATCGACCTGATCTCTTTCCTCCCCACCTTCTTTATCCTCTCCATCGTCTCGACCCACTACGCGCTCATCTTCCGCTTGCTGCGCCTTTTGAGCGTCTTCAGGGTCTTTCACATGGGGCGCTTCGTGCAGGAGGGCAAAGTCTTCGCAGCCGCCCTGAAGCAGAGCTTCATCAAGATCGTCATCTTCATCCTCTGGCTCGTCGTCATCGTCTGCGTGCTGGGGACGGTGATGTTCCTTGTCGAAGGGCGCATCAACCCTATGTTTTCGTCCATCCCTCGCTCTATCTACTGGGCCATTATCACGCTCACGACAGTCGGCTATGGCGACATCACGCCGATTACGGCATTGGGACAATTCATCAGCACGGTCGTCATGCTCCTCGGTTACTCCATCATCGCCGTGCCCACCGGAATCGTCACCGCCGAAGTAGCCAAAGGCACCTCGGCGATGATGGGACACGAAGAAGCGATAGGCGGCAGACGGGTAGAAGCCGTCCGCAAACGCTCAAAGGAACAGGTCTACTGCTACAATTGCGGACACCAAAACACCGACCCCTCGGCGCTCTACTGCAGCCGTTGCGGCACAGAGCTGGTTCGAAATGCCCCTAAGCCGTGAGCCCGTCACTGAGCAAGGTGGAAAGGCAGACGTCCCGAGTGGTAATACGTGAGATTGATCGTGCGGAGTAACCGGGTGTAGACCGCCTGAAGGTATGTGGCCTGCGCCTGGATATGGTTGTTCTTGGCCTGCTCCCACTCGTAGGCGGTGATGCGCCCCGCTTTGTACTCGAGGTCCGCAATGTCCAGAGACTGCTTGGTGTAACCTATGTTTTGCTTGGAGATGCGGTAGGAGTCTTCGGCTTTCTTGAGGTCGGTCTCGGCGAGTAGGACGTTCTGCTCGTCCTGATAGGTTTTTTGGATATACTGGCTCCTCAGAGAGAGCTGCTGAAGCTCCGCCTGACGCACCTGACCGCGCACCTGCCCTTTATTGTAAATCGGGATGGAGAGCGTAAGCCCCACAAACGTACGTCCGTTTCTCTCCAGTTGGTCCTTAAAAGCAGGATTCGCCGCTTTGTCCACACCGTCGCCGAAATTGTAGTAGTAGCCGTTCGAGTAGCCTCCATTGAGCGAAAGCGAAGGCCAGTAGGCAGACTTGGCGATCTTGATGTCGTACTCGGAGAGCTCGAGGTCTAAGGCCGTCTTCTTCGTGGCGGGCAGTATCCAGGAAGGATCGCGGTAGTAGGGTTCGAACCTTTCGACCTGAGCCGCGACTTCCTCGGGAGAGGGCTGCGGGATCTCTATGGTAGCGGTCGGATCGGAGACGCCCATATTAAGGAGGAGGAGACGGCGGGCACGTTCTTCGTCGGCTTTGGCTTGAGCCAGAGTGAGCTCGTCGTTGCCTACCTGGGATTGGATTTGTATCTTCTGGGAGACGGGCAGCTTACCGAGTTCGACTTGGACGGAGGTCTCTTCAAGGTTCTTTTTGGAGAGGGCAAGATTTTCCTCCGCAGCCCCTGTGAGCTGATGAGAGAGGAGGAGTGTGGTGTAGGCCTCGGTGGTCTGCAGCGCGATGTTGTCCAAGACATCGGAGACGATGTAGTCCTTACTCTTGAGCGCGTCACGAGCCTTCTGGAGAGAAAATATGCGGGACATACCGCGGAAGAGGTCTACGGACGCGGTGATGCCGAAGGAGGTATTGGCGCTGGAGACGTTACGGGTCACGCCGTCGACGCCGGGCGAACGTCCGAAGGAGGCATCTTCGCCTATGGAAGCGTTGACGCTTGGGAGAAAGGCCTCTTTGGAGAGCTGTTCCTGGAGGAGGAGGTTCTCGATCTGGGGAGCGAGGGAGAGTACCTGCGGGCTGTTGGCCTGGGCGTAAGCGACGCACTCGGAGAGGTTCATCACGGGTTTGAGGACCGGTTCGCCACTCTTTTGGGCCAAGAGCGAAGAGGGGAGCGCAAGGAGGATAAGCGCGAGAATGGAGCGAGGTTTCATATCGGGAATGTGCTTCTACGGGTTCAGACTACCGTCTGTCATTTGCTCTTGAGGTTACCCCGGAGCTGTTCGCCCCCTTTGAGTCCCTTGACCACTTCCACATTCAGACCGTCGGAGAGACCGAGGGTGACTTCGCGTTCTTCGAAGTCTTTCTCTTCGCCCGAGCCGGTTTTGGCGACGTAGACGATGGCTTTGCCGTCACGGTAGGAGACGGCACTCTCGGGTATCGTGGTGACACCGTTGCGCCTGTCGAGCTCTACTTCGGCATTGGAGGAGAGACCGGCTCTGAGACCGGTGAGGTTTGCGGGGTCGATGGCGGCTTTGACTTCAAAGAAGATGGTACCGTTTTTGTCCACGCCCTTGGGCGAAACATACTCCACGACCGCCTTATAAGTGTGGTCGGGTATGGCACCGACTTTAATCACCACGTCAGCGCCGACGACGAGGTTATTAACGTCGCTCTCGTTGACGTCACCCACGAAGAGAAGGTCTGTGAGGTCGGCGATGGAGACGATGGTGGTACCGTCGTTGAAGTTATTGGCTTGGATGACGGAAGTACCGACCTTGACCGGCTGCTCGAGGATGGTGCCTGTGACGGTGGCGCGGACGAGGGTGTTATTTTGCTTGGCGGTAGAGGCGGAGGAGCCTTTGGACGCGAGTTCGTACTGCTCCTGTGCGCTGGAGAGGTCGATGACGGACTGATCGTAGGAGCCTTTGGACTGCTCGTACTTCTCTTTGGCGAGGATGCCTTGGTCAAAGAGTGCTTTATCACGCTCGTAGACGTCTTTGGCGGTGCGGAGGGCGACGCGTGCCCGCTCCACTTGGGAGAGTGCATTCTGCACGCCGGCCACGTCTGGCACCATCTTGATGCGCGCCACGAGGTCACCCTCCTGAACCATATCGCCGGGCAGGTGAAGGAGTTCGGCCACGATGCCGCTCATCTGCGGCTTGACGAGGACTTCGTCGCGCGGCTGTATGGCACCGGTGAGGATCGAGGTGCGTACGATGGTGTCGTTGGGAGTGGCCGAGAGGAGCTCGTAGGTCGCACCTTTGGCTTGGTTTTTGATAATCACCGCTGCGAAAATGCCTACGACGACAAGGATGGCGACTATCCAGATAAGGGCTTTGAGCACACCGCTCATCTTTTTCTTCTTTTCCATAAATAAGGGCGTATGAAGAGTTTGAAGTTTATTTCTTTTTTTGCACGTACCAAAATGTTTTTGTCCTACAGACCAAACTTCCGGCCGGGTACAGGCCGGCGATTATTTTTTGCACAGACCTAAAGTGGCAGGGGGGTTCCGTCATTCATCACGTATGGCGTCTATGGCTTTAATCTGAAGCGCCTTGTACACCGGCAGAAGCCCCGCTAAGACGCCCGAGAGTGCCATCACGATGAGGGAGAAAATGAGGATGCCTGCGGAGGGATAAGGTCGGATGAGGAAAGCGCCCACGCTCGTCCCCTCCGTCGCAGCTCCGATGCCGAGGACAATGAGCAGACCGAAGACCAGTCCCGCCATACCGGCTATAAGAATGATGAAAACGGCTTCCATCATAAACTGCAACCGGATATCCCCGGGCTTGGCACCGATGGCTCTCCGCACGCCGATCTCCCGCTGACGCTCCCGCACGGTGACGAGAAGGATATTGGAGACGGAGATGACCCCGCTGAAGAGTGTGCCTAAGCCGATGACCCAGATGAGGACGTTAATGATCTTCTCAATCATCTCGAAAATAGAGAGGAACGTATCCATCCCAAACGTCGAGAAGACTTTGTTGTCCTTGGGGTTGATTTTGTGTCTCTTGAAGAGAAGCGGGAGGATCTCCTTCTCGGCCGCTTTTTTGTCCAAGCCGGGCTTGGGCGTATAGTAGATGAGGGTAAATCTGGTGGGATTGCCCTGCGTGGCGATGCCTATGGGAATGACGACAGACCAATCTTGGTTGAAGCCCATGTTGATATTATCCGAGTAAGGTTTGGCGACCCCCACGATTTTGAAAGAAATGCCCTCCACGGTAAGTGTTTTGCCCACGGCATCCCGGATCTTGTCTTTGCCGAAAAAGTTCTCCGCGACCTTGGTGCCGATGACGCAGATATAGTCGCCTGCCTCGATCTCCTCCGGTCTCATATTGCGACCGTCGACGACGATGTTTTGGGCGATGCCGGGGTAGTAATTGTCCGAGAGCCCCATCACCGTAAACTTGAGCGCCTTGCCATTGAGGAGGACATTTGGGTTATTCCACATCCCGCCCCACGGGCTTGTGGCGGCAAGAGTGCCCACCGTGGTGAGCCTTTTGCGTAGAAACTCGTAGTCGGAATAGTCCGTGGTGATGAAGCGGTTCGCCTTGTAGCCCTCGTACGGCAACGTGGTGCGACCCGGCATCACGAGTACCATATCCGAGGTGGCGCCTTTCATAGTCTCGTCGATGCCGTTGCGGATACCGTTGCCGAGTCCCGTAAGGAGCGTGAAAAAGAACATACCCGCAAAGACGCCGAGACTGGTGAAGAACGTACGGCGCTTATTCGTCTTGATGGTGTACCAGACCTCTTGCTGAAGCTCTTTGGAAAAGATGTTTCTCATATCCTTCGTCCTTTCACCCGTTATTTATTGTCTCTCATAGCGACCACGGCAGGTATCTTGATGGCCTTACGCGCCGGGCTGTACCCTGCCAGAAGCCCCACGAGGACGAGCACGACGAGGGCGCCGACCGCTACCGTGAGATTCACGCGTGGATCCGTGAAGACCTGCACTTTCATAAAGGAGCCGCTCGGACCTATGGGGATAAACTGCGTCGCCCACTCGTATTTCGTCGCAAGAAAATTGATGAGCGCTATCACGCCGTACCCAAGGACGAGACCCACGAGCCCGAAGGCAATCGAGAGGAAGACACTTTCGCCGAGTACCATCGTGAGGATATTGCGGGGACGGGCACCCAAAGCCTTGCGGATGCCTATCTCCCTCATACGCTCCTGCACCGTTACGCTCATAATGTTTGACACACCTATAGCGCCGATGCTCAAGCTCCCGATACCCATAATCCACAAGAGTACGTCCAGCCCGGTAAATACCACCCCCATACCCGACTCCATAGACGTATTGCTCTCCAGGCGCACAGCCCATTCGTCGTCCGGGGAGACACGGAGCGTGCGCCGGAAAAGAGCCGCTACCTCTTCCTCGATGACCTTAAGCCGCGCCTGGTCCGTGGTATTGGGGAAGAGTTTGACTTTCCTTATCTTGAGGAACTTATTCGGATAGATCTCTTTGGCGGTGTTGTACGGTACGAGGATCTCGCCCGAGAAGGGGTTCGAGTAGTCGACGACCCCAACGATGACGTAACTGATGCCGTCCACGACAAGGCTCTGCCCCAATGCACTCATAGAGGCGGGGAAGAGTCTGGAGACGTCCTTCTCCGCTATGACGCAGACGCGGGCGCCCTCCTCGTGCTCCTCCTTGGTGAAGAGCCGGCCGCCTCTGAGCTGCTTCTTATTGAAACTTTGCTCCCTTTCCGTAATCGTGTCGTAGGATACGTCGGACTGCCCGAAGTCGGTCTCCAAAGTGACGTCCGTCGTGTAGGAAGGCTCCATGGCGGCGAAGTCCCCGCTTGTCATCTGCCTGAGGTACTCAAATTGCGCCGGTGTCATCTCCACCTGTCTGTCCTTTTGGTAGCCGCCGTAGGCTTCTTCCGTGGTATTGAGCGTGATGGACATCTCCACTTTGTCGGCACCGACCTGGCTGATGGTCTGCCTCACGCCCTTCTTGACACCGTCGCCGACCCCGAGGAGGACGACAAGGAGGATGATACCCCACGCGATGGTCATCCCGGTGAGGACGGTGCGGAGGACGTTATTCCTGAGCGAATTGATGATCTCTTGGATAAAACCGTTCATAGTCCTCGTCTATAGCGTCCTTACGCGGTCATCGGGGACGATGAGACCGTCTTTGATGTGAATGATCCTCTGTGTGCGGTCTGCCACGTCCTGCTCGTGGGTGACGATGAGCATCGTAAGGCCGTCTTCGGCGTTGATCTCCCTAAGGAGGTTCATCACTTCATCCGTCGTCTTGCTGTCGAGGGCTCCCGTGGGCTCGTCGGCAAGGAGGACGGTGGGCTTGGCGATGAGGGCGCGCGCCATAGAGACCCGCTGTTTCTGCCCCCCGCTCATCTCACTCGGGAGGTGCTCTTTCCAGTCGAGAAGCCCCACCCTGTCGAGGTAATACTCCGCCTTCTTCGTGCGCTCCCTCAGACCCACGCCCTGGTAATAGAGCGGAAGGGCTACGTTTTCGAGCGCTGTCTTGAAGGGGATGAGATTAAAAGACTGGAAGACGAAACCGATGTGCTTGCCCCGCATCTCGGCGGCCTCGTCTTCGGAGAGGTCCTCCATCAGTTGCCCTGCCAGTCGGTAGCTTCCCTCGTCGTAGGTATCCAAAAGACCGAGTATATTCAGGAGCGTACTCTTCCCCGAGCCGGAAGCCCCCATCAGAGCCACCATCTCGCCCCGCTCGACTTCGAGCGAGACGCCCTTGAGGACGTGAAGAGGCTGGGCGCCCGGGTAGGTCTTGTGCAAGTCTTTGATCTCGATAACCTTTTCCATATAAGTGGTTGCTTTAATGGGTCAGTCGTATGGATTTTCGCGGCATAAAGTCACCATAAATAGTGACTCTGTGCTTTTGTCACTACAAAGGTAGCAATTCCTTTTTATACAAACTACTGATTTCTCGAAAAAATTTACCGTGCGGGCAATTATTTTTGCACAGACCAAGAAAAACGCGAGATACGTACCGGGACATAAAAAAGGTACAGACCGAGAAAAAGTCTTCGGTCTGTACCAAAAGCAAAGGTCTCATAGGCCTTCGTTATCCAAGGTGCCGGGGCGTCAAGGCACCGGATCATAGCCCGACCCGCCCCAGGGGTTACAGCGTAATATCCGCCAGACGGCAAGGAGTAGCCCTTTCACCGGTCCGTGCTTCTTCAGAGCCTCCACGGCGTAGGCACTGCACGTGGGGGTAAAGCGGCAAGAGGGCGGCAGAAGGGGACTGATGAACTTCTGATACAGGCGTATCGGGAAGATCAAAAGGGCACTGAGGAGCGCCCCGATTTTATGATAAAGGGTCTTAAGAATCGACATCGGAAAGAGGTTCAGTGGGGTCGCTTTTCACGTCCCGGAGTGCGTCGGTGAGCTTGGAGAGAGCCTTCCTCACCGACGCTTGGGCTTCGGAGAAGGTGCAGACTTTGTCCGACACGAAGACCATCGCCAAAAGGAGCGTTTTTCCCTCCGGGACAAGCTCCTCAAAGGCGCTCTTCCGAAGTCTGAAAGCCTCCCGGTACAGACGCTTGACCCTGTTGCGATCCACGGCGTGGCGAAGCCTTTTCTTGGGGACACTGATGAGGAACTTGAGGCGCGGGGCACCGTCCGCACGCTCCGTGAGGACGAAAAGCGTCCGCACCGGGTAGTTGACAAACGAAGTCCGCGAGACAAAGACGGCTTCTATCTCGTCCCTGAGGCAGAGCTTCTCCGACTTAGGAAACGTGAAGCGTCCTTTTTCCATCGGCACCGTGCCACTCTCCAGACTTTCCCCCATCGTACGGACAAAGTCAGGCGGCACGCGCTTTAAGGAAAAGTTCGAGTGCCGCGGTGATGCTGGGCGCCTCGGGAGAGGGCGCGGACAAGTCTACCCTCAAGCCCGCCTCCGTAAGCGCATTCTTTGTGCCTTCGCCCAAGCAACCGACGAATTGCGCGCCTTGGACGTAGTCGGGGACGTTATGGAAAAGGGAGTGGACACCGTTGGGGCTGAAAAAGAGAATCAAGTCGAAGCCCTTGACGAAGTCGGCATCGAACTCGGTGTAGACTGTCTTGGAGACGACATAGCGTGCCATCGTGAAGCCTTTTTCCTCCAGAGCACTCGCGATGCTGTCCCTCTGTCCTTCGATGCCGGGGATGAGGAAGCTCTCTTTCTTTTTCTTGAGGATGAGGTCGAGGAGTTCGTCGTGGGAGCCGTTGGTGACGGGCAGGTAGACACGTCTCTTGCGCACTTGGATGTACTTCTGAAGGTAGCCCGCTACCACTTCGCTGATGCAGTAGTACTTCATCGTGGCGGGCAACTCTATCCGCTGCTCTTTGAGCTGGGTGAAAAAATGATCCGTGATGGTGCGACTCGTCAGGACGACGGACGAGAAGGCCAAGGGGTCTATCTTCTGGTCCCGCAGAGGCCTCAGTCCTATCGGCGCGATCGAAAAGAGCGGTCTGAAAACCAATTCCACGCCGTAATCCTTGGCAATCTGGAAGTAAGGCGAACGCGGGCTCGAAGGCTCGGGTTGGGAGACGAGTATGCTTTTAATCTCTTCTTTTTGCATCTGTGCGTGTGCTCTTGATGAGAGACGGGAAAGGACATTCACCGCACCCCCGCACGCGATTTCTCCGATCACAGAGACCGGATGACCGAAAAAGCGATGTAAAGAGGGGCGATTTCGCAGCTGCAAAGATACAAAATTATAAGCAAAGGAGACCTCCGGAGCTTAGGCATCACCGCCAAACCTCTCCCTACAAACCAGATGCGGTAGACGAGGTAAAGGCACGCCCCGACCCAAAAGGCAACCGGCACCGAGGAGGGTACAAAAACCAACAGCGCTATCGGCACCGTAAGCGACAACCCGTAGAAGATGAAGAGGATGACGACGTTGGCGAGCCAGAGGTCTGCTTCGTCCTTCTCCGCAAACGTGAACCCCGTCCACGCCATCAGCAGGTACCGCACGAGGGCAAAGGCGACTACCGCGAGAGCAATCTCTCCGAAGAGGATCCAAAAGTCCTCCCCACCTGCACCTCCGGACTTCAAGATGAGGAGCAGGAGGAAAAGCGCAATCTGTATGACCGCAAAAATACCCCCGAGGAGATACTGTCCGAAAGGTACTCTGTACTCTCTGAGAGTAACGATATTACGAGGTCTCAGCATCACGAGCCCGACCGTATGGGCGGTGCCTTTCTGCCCCAAGCGCGTCACGAGATAGCCCATAATGCCCACAAGGGCTATCAAAAGGACGATGAGCAGATCCCGATACGCAGGCGCTCCCGCCACCACCTCGGCGACGTACCTATGCCCGAAAACCGGCCACACGCTAAAAGATCCCTTCCGGCACCAGAGCAAGCGCTTCGTCCTCGGCTCTGCGCATCTCGAGTGACTCCTCCTCCGTGTGGTCGTCGAAACCCGAGAGGTGGAGGATGCCGTGCACCATCACCCTGAGGAGCTCGTCCCGAAATCCGGTGCCGTACTCTTCGCCATTAAGCGCCACTTCGTCCACGCTGATGAGGATGTCGGCGATGATGCCTTCGTCGCTCTGGCTGTTGTCGAACGTGATGATGTCGGTGTAGTAGTTGTGTCCGAGGAACTTCTTATTGAACTCCAAAATCCCCGGGTTGTCGCAAAACTGATAGGCCACGTCGATAATCTCACGACCGTGCATAGCTGCCACGGACTTCAGCCAAGACCCCATCAATCTTCTCTTAAATCCCGGGACTTTCACTCCCTCCTGACTCGAATAAGAAATAGCCATAGCGCGCTCTTGCTCTTCGTTATCTGAAACAAACACCCCTCTCCCCGAGAGACCTTTGCACGAAGGTCTCCCTTTTTGCAAATGTAAGCAAAACCTCAGAGATAACCCCACCCACTGTGCCGATTTCGGGCAAAGGGACGGCAGCAAAAGTTTTGGTACGTATCTCGCGCTCTCGAGATACAGACCGGGACACTTAAAAGGTACAGACCAAAAAAGTCGCGTGGTACAGGCCAAAATTTCCCCTCCAAATCCGCCTCTCTCTGCCTTCTCCTCCAATCCAAAAAAGGGAATTAGGACAGGAAGAGCCGGGACGGATACGTAATCTCTTCGAGGAAAAGCCCCTCAGCGGGCGCGGATCCGGAAGCCAGAGCGCGATCCCGGGCCAGGAAGCGGCGTACGAATTCGGGAACGGTCATCTTGCCGCGCCCCACATCAAAAAGGGTACCCACGGTGGCGCGCACCATATTGCGGAGGAAACGGTTGGCCTCATACTCGAAGACCCATCCGCTCGCTCCCTCTCTCCTCCACTCCGCGCGCGTGACGGTGCAGAGGTGGGTCTTCACATCGGTGTGCCCTTTGCTGAATGTGGTAAAGTCGTGGGTTCCGAGGAGAGCGGCAGCGGCTTCGTTCATCAAGTCGAAGTCAAGCCCCGAGACCGGTATCTCCGTCTCCGTCTCGTAGGCAAAAGGCGAGGGTCGCGAAGTGACGTGGTAGCCGTAGCGGCGTGAAAGGGCATCGAAGCGGGCGTGAGCCTCCGGCACGACCTCACGGATGTCGTAGAGCCGCAGATCGCGTGGCAGAAGCCTATTGGCGCGGAAGATAAGTTCTCGGGCGCTGTCCTCTTCTAACGGCAAATCGAGGTGGCAGACGTAGGACGAGGCGTGCACCCCGGTGTCCGTGCGTCCCGCTCCCGTCACGGCTATCTCCGTCCTCAGGATCGTAGAGAGCGCCTCTTCGAGCGTACCCTGTACGGTACGCCCTTCCTTTTGCTTCTGCCATCCGAGGAAGCGGGTACCCTTGTAGGCAAGGAAGAGGAAGTAGCGGTGCAGGGCGTCACTTCGCTTAATCATGATGGTAGGGAAGGTTCCGGATGATGGAGAGGGCACGGTAGACCTGCTCGGCAAGGAAGATGCGGACCATCTGGTGGTTGAGCGTCATCCGTGAGAGGGAGATCTTGCGCGGGAACGCTTTGTAGACGGCGTCCGAGAATCCGTAAGGGCCTCCGACGACGAAGACGAGGCGCTTGGACGTGGTCATCATCATTTTCTCCACAAGTCCCGCGAACTCCCTCGACGTGTACTCCTTGCCTTTTTCGTCCAAGAGGAAAACCTCGTCCCCCGGGGTGACGGCTTCCAAAATAGACGCTCCCTCGAGCTCTTTTTGGAGACTCGGGGGAGTGTTTTTGGTCGTCTTAGGCTCGGGAAGCGTCCTGACGTCGACGGAGACGAAGCGCGAAGTGCGCGTCACGTACTCATCGAGGAAAGAAGAGACCCGGTCATCGGCCGTCTGACCTACGAAGAGTAGTGTGATGCCTTGCATTCTCAGCGTGAAGGAAGGGCACTTGTACCCGTATGAGGTTACTTCTTGGTAGCGGGTGCGGGGACAGCCTGGGTGCTGTCGCTCTTCTTGTAGCGACCGTTGAGGAACTCGGTCACCTCCTTGGTGATGTCGTACACTTCGTCCGCATAGAGGAGATTGTCGCCCATCGTGTTGGAGAAAATCATCGCATAGTGACCGATGGTCGCGTTGTACACTTTGATCTGCGAGCGAATGGTGTCGGAGAGGGCGGCGTTCATCTTAAGCTGGTCTTCCTGCATCTCGGCGCTGAGGCGCTGGGAGAGTGCCTGGAAGTCCTGTTGGCGCTTAAGGATGCGCTCCTGCTCTCTACGGGCGCGCTCTTGGTCGAAGAAGGCGTTATTTTCCACTTTCCTCTGGAACTCGGCCATATCGGCTTCCAGAGACTTTCCCTGCTGATTGATGGTCGCCTGCTTGGACTCGGCCTTGCGCATAAATTCGTCCTGGAGATCCTTGGAGTACTGGTAATTCGTAAGGAGAGAGTCGACGTTGACGTACGCCACCTGAAGACGACCTCCGGAAAGGGTATCGCCGGTGACGACAGTACGGGCGGTTTCGCTCTCGGATCGGTTGCAAGACTGCAGGGAGAAAAGCAGAGCAGCGAGAAACGCAAAAGCAGCGACAGAAATCGATCGGGAAATATTCTTCATATCCGAAGCGTGATTATTTTTTGTGGGACAGTGAGTTTTGGCGCCTAAGGTAGGCTTGGGGTTTAGAAAACGGGGAGAGGAGAGTCAGTCCTTTTCTCCAAGGAGTTCAAAAAGATTCTTATGGCGTGCCGCCTCGACGTGCTGCGACGTGTGGCAGCTCATCCCTTTGGCTTTCAGGATGGGCTGATCCTCGACGTGCGAAGAGGGGAATACGCCTCCCTTGACGAAGAAGACCCTGATGCCCAAGAGTACGACGGCAAGAGCCACGACCAAAAGGGATATGATTATGAGTGAAAAAACATCCATAAGTGCAAGTAAGAGTGTGTCATTTGTACCAAACGTCCGGGCGAAAGACCTCCCGGCACACAAACATCGGGACAAATATAGCCTTTTTTCGCGAGTTTGCTTCTACCAAAGACTGCGGGCAGTTTGGTACAGACCAAGGAAGTCTCCCCGACCTGTACCGGAGAGAGACGTCCTACGAACCAAAAAAGTCGGCTCGGTCCGTATCTCCCCGTTGTCGCGATTCGGAGGAGCGAAGAGGCTTACTCCGCCCCTTCTTTTTTGATCAGATAGACCAGCGTGGGGAAGTGGTCGGAGTACCCGTTGATGAAGGTATTGGCCTCAAACGTTCGGTGGGGGTAGCCCTTGCGTTTGCCCTCCTTGGTGGTGATGAAAGGACGGTTGAAGACCTCCGTTTTCCAAAAAGTAAGCGTGCGGCACTCCGCGTCCGAGATGAGCGGCTCCGTGAGGATGATCTGATCATAGAGGTTCCACTTGTCCTGGTAGGCAAGGGAGCCTATCCCTTTGGCATACGGGGCCCAGGTGGCATTGAACGTCCCGCGGGGAGCCACGTCCTCCCGCCGCTCTTTGGCGCCGAGAGAGACCGCCACGCTCTTGTCGTCGGGGTTGTCGTTGAGGTCGCCCATAAAGATCAGCTTCGTGGAGGGGTTCTCCGTGTAGAGCGAGTCGATGATGCTTCGGATCTGGGCGCCGGCGGCTTCGCGGAAAATGGAAGAGGACTCTCCGCCGTATTTACTGGGCCAGTGCCCTACGATGAAGTGCACCTTTTCGCCCGCCAAAAGCCCCGAGATGAGAAGCGCGTCACGCGTCACGTAATCGGGCTTGGAAGCGGGTGCCCGGTACTTAAAAGACTTGTAGCCGTCGAGGCGGAAAAGGCGGGGGTTGTACAGGAACGCCACGTCGATGCCCCTCCTGTCGGGACCCGAGTGGTGGAGGACGCGAAGCCCCATATCACCGAGCTCGGGCTCGCGCACAAGGTCGAGGAGGACTTCTTTATTCTCCACTTCGGAGACGCCGATCACGGCAGGCCCGAAAGGGGTGTACTCTCGGCCCAGTTTGGAAATGACGGTGGCGAGGTTATGGAGCTTCTTCCGGTACTTCACTTCGGTCCAATTGTAGGGTCCGTCCGGCAGGAAGTCGTCATCTCCCGGGTTATCGGGGTCGTCCACGGTGTCGAAGAGGTTCTCGAGGTTGTAAAAAGCAACCGCATACGTGCGGTATTTCCCGCCTTTCTCCGGATTCTGACCGGCAGCAAAAACCTCACCGCCCCACAGCCCGAAGAAGGCTGCAAGAGCAATGAGGAGTGCGATGTGTCTGAGATTTTTCATCACTCGATCTTGATATCGTCTATCACGAGGTCATAAGTGGCAGCTTTGCCGTCCTTGATGGCAAAGGTGTTATTAGATCCGGAAGTATTGAGCTTGGCGCCCGTGATGTCGAGCGTGACGAGGACCCACTTGCCTCCGGTGTCGATAGAGCCCTTGTAGTCGTTGACGAAGGTGTCGGAAGCGGTGGGCTTTTTGGGCGCGACCATCTTGGAAGAAGTGACGTCGCCGAGGTTGTAGCCCCAGGTGGTGCCGTCAGCCTGGTAGACATTTACGGAAAGGGACTTCCCTGCTGCCGTACCTTTCATCCAAAACGAGATCTTGGTGTAGGTCTTGTCCGCTTTGGCGCTGAGGGTCGTGGTGGAGAAGACGAAGTTATTGCCCCCCGGAGTGCCCGAGATGTGGAGACCTTTGGAGTTTTTCATCCCCACGCCGTCTTTGACGGCAGAGTCCTTGAGACCGTATTTGCCGAAATCTGCCTGCGTCTCGAAGTCGGATCCGGGGAAGAGGAGAACCGCATCCGCGCCTTGTGCCGAGGGTGCACCGGGGTTGGGCTGAGGTGTGGGATCGGAAGGTGTGGAGGGGTTGGAGCCGGAGGGCGTGCCGGGACGGAAGCCGAGGACGTCGTCCTTCGTGCGGAGGAAGAGCTGATAGTCATTGCCAAACTTGGAGAGGATACCGCGCACCGTGCCGATGCCCGTGGGGAGCTTGTCGCCGGCGAAAAGGGAGTAGCCGGAGTTACGGACTATGAGGGTCTTCGAGCCGTCGGTGAGGTGGCGGTTCGTGTTCTCGTCCTTCACGGCGAAGACTTCGCCCGGCTCCTGCCACGCCACGTCACGGAACTCGACGAGCTTGCCGATCATATCGTCCTTGAGCCCGGAGAGGGTCACGACGAGCGGCTCGACCTTAGTGATGTCGGGGTAACCGTTGCGCTCGGCGATGGTCTTGAAGAGTACCTGGGGGATGCGGGTATTGGTGGAGCCCTCTTCCTTGTAGCCTATCTGCTGCACGCCGCCGTAGACATTGACGGAGAGGCCTTTCAGTTTGATGAGGAGCTCTTGGCCGACCATATACTCGGCGCTCATATTATTCATATCCACGGCGAGAGGCATACCGCCGGTCTCGTCTTGCACCCAGAGCGTCTTGTAGATGTTACCGCTCTCATCGTTACCGCCGACTCTGGCACGGAGGATGTAGTCGGTATCTATGAGGAGGGATTTATTTTGGGTAGCCGCGGCATATTTCTCCTTAAGCTCCGAAATGGTGATATTGGGGGTGAGGGCGCTCTCGGGTTCCGTCAGGAGCGGCTCGTCGTATACTCTGTCGCAAGAGGCAAAACCGAGTGCCAAAGCGAGCGAGAGCCCGAGGGAGAAAAATCTGGAAGTCTTACTGATCATGGCTTTGAGATATGTATGGGGTATATTTTTATCAGAATAGGTAAGAGGCATTGAGGAAGAAGTTCACGCCCTGCATATAATAGTATTTGTTGCCGAAATTCCACGGGGTAAGGAAATTGATCCGACCCTGCTCAAAACCGCCCGTGATATAGTCCCGGCGGTTGAGGAGATTCTGTACGGAGAAGTTGAAATTCACCTGCCGGCGACCGGGGAGATAGAATATCTTGCCCACCGAGAGGTCTATGGTAAAGCCGGGCGCGAATCGCTCCTGCGTGGTCATCTCCTTGAAGGCGTCGTACTTCTTTTGGGCGTCGTCGCGGGCAGCGCCGGCGGGCAGAAGTGCGATTTGGTCTTCGGGTACGATGCCGGTGTAGTTACTCTTAAGCCGGCGGATCGGTGCGGGCGAGATGTGGTTGCGACCGAAGGCGTTGAAGTTGGCAGACAGGAACCAGTAATCGATGAAGTAATTGATTCCGAAAGTCCCCACGGCCTGAGGCACGCCGCCGACGTAGAGGTCTTTCATCAGCACCTCTTCCTCAAGGTTGACGACTTTACCGTTCGTCGAGTTCATCACGCCCATCGGGTTATTGGAGAAATAATACTCCGAAAAAGTGCCGATGAAGTCCAGGTTCAGGGCACTTGTTACGGCGTAATTGACGCCGAGCTCGACCCCTCGGTGGATCTTATTCATGTCGTAGAGGGTGTGGAGGATGAACGTACTCTGGAGGTCGTTGTAGTACGCCACTTTGTCCATATTGTTCCAGAACCACGTCTGGAAGAGGCTCACACGCCCGGTGAACTGTGGTGTGGAGAAGACGTAATTGAGGTCTACGTTCGCGTCCATAGAGGGCTTGAGGTCGGAGACGACGGCGTCCGTAATGTCGGGCGAGACGTAGAAGTCGTCAGCGAGCTGAGGGCGGGACTGTATGGAGGCGTTGGCGCTTAGGAAGTGCCGGCCGTCGATCTTATAGGTCACGCCGCCTTTGCCCTCATAGGTAAAGAAGGTGTGCAGGTCGCCTTTGCCGAAAGAAGCGTCCGGATAGCGACCGTTGCGCATAAGACCCTCGCGGCGCACGGCGTTCAAGCCGAGGCGGGCGCCGTAGTAGAAGTCCACGGTGCTGTAGGTGTGTTTCTGCTGCGCCCAGATGTCGGCGTTGTGGATGCGGTAGAGGTAGTCGTAGCCGAAGACATCTCCCTCCCAGACGCGGCGTCCGGGTCGGTTGAGGTCGTTTTGGATGGTGACGGGGTCGCCGGGGAAGTCCCGTTCGGCGAACTTATCCACGTCGAGGAGATACTTTGCCCCCATCAGGTCGTCCACGGTCTTGAAGTGGTGTGCGCGGGCGTACTTGTACCCTACCCCGGCGCTGAGTTTGACGTGCGGGGAGAGATCGCGGTTAAAGGTGGAGTTAAGCGTCGTCTCCATAAGGTCGTTGCGCCGCTCTTCGACCATATAGACCGCGGAGCCGCTGCCGGCACGGTTATTCAGGTCGTTGACTTCATAGAGCTTGTCCCAATTGATTTGCGACACCTGTCCCGTCTGCCAGAGATAAGTGACGAGGTCTTTGGCAAAAGGAGAATCGCGGTAATACTCGGGGAGATAGCGGTAGTAGTCGGGGCGCGGGTCGGGACCGTTGTACCAGTTGAGCCCGGTGCGTCCGTAGCGGTTGTAGTGAAAAGCGAGTCCTGTCGTCCAGTCGGTCTTTTCGTCCGGCTTCCAAGAGTAGGAGAGGATTGCCGTGGGATCCCACGCGGTGACGACACGGGCGTTGCGCTTCTTGCCGTTCTGGTAGCCCCAGTTGGGATTATAGGAGTACAGTCCTTCATTGACGCCCCAAAAAGAAGCAGGGTTACGGTGTCCGACGAGGTAGACGGCCTGATCCACAGACGCCCCCTGCTGCCCGCGCTCCACGGGGGAGACAAAGGCCACGAGGCTCAAGGAGTGTCTCCCGCCGTCCCACTGCTTCTCAGCGCCGAGAGAGAGGGAGAGGTTCCGGTAAAAAGTCCCTTCCACCACCCCTTCGTGCGAGTAGCGGCCACCCAAGAGTCCGGAGAAAGCCCAGCCGTTGTCCATCAGCCCTGTGGTGTAGGAAAACATCCCGCGGAGGTAGTAATTGCGGTTCGTACCCGAGAGGGTAAGCTTGCCCCCTCTGCGGTAGGTGGAGGGACACATATCTATATTTTGGGAGCCGCCGATGTCGCCGAAAGAGAAGTCGCTCTCGCCGTGGTAATTGACGGAATTACCGTTTCGGGTGAGGTCGTTGAGGGCGCCGATGGCGGCGTAGTTGAAGACGCCGCGGACGAGATCGTTGAAATTGATACCGTTGATGTAACGCTCTTGGTAGCGGTTATCGTAGCCCCTGATTTTGTAAGAAAACTGGGAGAACCGGTAGCCGGCTTTCTTGAGAAAAACGTCGTTGGAGAAAACGATCGAAGTGCTCATCTGCTGGTCGTCGCCATCTTCGCTCACCTCGATGTCCGAGAGCTCACCCACGTAGGATTGCCCTTCGTCAAAAGAGGAGGGCTGGAGGATGATGACGCCCAAGTCCGTCACGCCTTGGGAAGAGATGCGGACGGCGATCTCTTTCGTCACATAACCCGCTCCGCTGACGGAGACGGTCTCCTCTCCGGGGGTGATTCCCGAAAAAAGGAACGTGCCGTCGGCAGCTGAAGAAATCGTCTTATTTTGTCCGATAAGGGTAATGGTTACGCCGGAAGCGAAGTCGCCGCTCACTTCGTCCATTACCTGCCCAACGAGCCGTGCCCCGCCGTCTTGGGCGAGGAGCCCCGGCGCAAAGCCTGTAAGGATAAGTAAGAGACAAAGGAGCCGCCTGATCCGTGTCGTCTGTCCGGTAAAATGAATGTGGGTCATCATTATGGTGATGCGTCTGGTGTATGGGGTATAGTGATAATTATTTTCGGGTCCCGTCTCCGGGGCGTAAGTGCTCTGCGGAAAAACCAATCTCCGCAGAGCCAATTTTTCTATGAGAAACCTTTGCTCAGACTGTAGACAAAAGGACTCATAAATTTTGCACGTACCGAGACCAAATCCCCGGTCTGTGTCTCATTGTCTTCCGGTACAGACCAAAACGATCGTCTCGGTCTGTACCAAAAAATCACTTCAGTTCGATGTTGTCGATAACGATATCATAATTCTTATCTCCTGCAATCTTAAATGCGAAAGTACTACCTGTACCCGTGGTATTCAACTCAATACCTTCAAGATTTAAGGTGATTTTTACCCATTCGCCTTTTGTATCAATAGAGCCACTATATTGGTTCGAAGCTGCTTTGGAAAGAGTTTTTTCACCATTTACTGTGCCGAGATTAAAGGGAACATACTTGGCGGTATTATCATACACATTGATGGAGATAGCACCTTCAGCTGTGCCTTTGAGCATAAAAGACATAGACTTAGTAGAAGCTGTTGCCTTCGAGTCAATAGACGTGAATAAGTAAGGGTTTTTGTTTTTGGGATAAGAATCCTTAGGCCATGTACCCTTGATTACTAATCCTTTAGAACCGTTTACTCCTTCTTTATCTTCTATTGCTACAGTTAACCCATTGGTCTTGTCTTTGAGAAGTCCAAAGTTATTCAGCTTCAAATCTGATTCAAAGTCTCCACCTTGGAATGCGAGACTGAGTTCGGAAGGTGTACCGGGCTCGGGTGCAGGCACACCGGGTTCTTCGGGCGTACCGGGATCGGGGGTACCAGGGTCAACCACATCGCCGTAAGGGACATCCCCTTCAAAAGTCACTTCACTACCCCAGTCGGAGATGGAACTGCCATCGACTTGGAGCGTCACACTCTTCAGATCCTTGGTCGGCGTGAAAGTGAAAGTGTACTTGGTGTTTTCTTTGAGCGTGTAGACCTCGGGGAACTTGAACGGAACCACTTTGCCGTCAAAATCGAACTCAAGACCCGAGAGGACATCTCCGGGAAGAAGAATGAGGCTCAGCGCGCCGTCTTTCGCGGGCAGCGTAATATCGCCCGTTGTCTCGCCCAACGTAAACGCACCCGAAGCCACGTCGAATGTAGCAACCGTCTTTACCCCTTTCAGCGAAGCCTTGATGCTTGCGGGAAGCGTTTCTCCTGCCTTTGAGGTAAATCTGATCTGAATGAGAGAAAGCTTGTGGGCAAACTTCACAGGCACCGTCTGGGTCGTGGCATCCGCCGTAAGCGTACCTTTGCCCCAAAGGAGATCCAGCTTTTTGAGATCGCTTTGGTCAGAGACGTTCACGACATAGGTGTTACCATTCAGACCGGAAGCGAAAGGGTAGTAGGCCGTGATGTCGGCTTTCTCGGTGCCTTTGAGCACGACACCTCCGTTGGCCGCCTTGAAGATGCCGGCAACGTCCACCGTGTTGTACTGCACGTTGGCGAAGTTATTGAAGAGATTGCTTGTTCCTGCCGTGAAGGCAAAAACGCCGATTTGGTCTCCGGCATCCCACACGGCATCATGCGCACGGGTTTGGTAGTCGGAGAGGTTTCCCACGATGGTGAAAGAGCCGTCGCGGGTATCGATGGGATTGACGAGACCGGATGCGTTGACTCCGGTACGCTGGCAGGAGGCAAAGAGCACCCCGCCAAGGAGCACGGCTCCCGAGAGGATCTTGGTGGAGATCGTTTTCATATGTGGATGTGAAATGTGTTGAAGTTAGTAAGGAAAGTGTTTATAAAGTAAACCGGATGGAACAGTTAGTTCCACTGCGCGGCATTTTTTTGACTCTTGACCTTGTCCGCGATGTCCGCGGGCAACTGTGTGAAGAAAACAAAGCCAAGCTCCTCTTCGAGACTTTTGACCGTGACCATATAGTCCTTCCATTCTTTGGAGACATTCGGACGATTAGGAATCTTTACGGCCATGGAGCGCCACTCGCCGGTATCGGTGCGTTTGGCAAGGATGGCTTTATAGGTGTACTCCGGCACGGCTACGTCTTTGCCGCTGTTGTCTTGGACATAGGTCTGTCCCGCGGTGGGGAAGACGGGACCCGAGACCACGAAGAGGGTGTCCAGCTTGTACCGGGTGGGGTTATTCGCCCAGTCGTGTTCTTTTCCCTCCAAGGTCTGCCACACGCCTCCGTTTTGCGTCTGGTTCTGAGGAACCATATTAGTGAAGTAAAAGGTCGTTTTATTCAGAGCAACAGTCGCGGTGCGGTTATTGGAGGCAAGCATGTGTCCTCTGCTCCAATCCAGTCCCGAGGGCTTATAGCTGCCCGAAAGGTCGGGCTGTATGCTCGTGGGTTGGAGCTTCGGATCCGGGTCGTACCGCCACTCATCGTTCCGACCGGAGCCCCCGATGCAGTCTTTGTAAAGCGGATAGGCCACCCAGAGCGGCTGCATCATCTTTTTGTCGTAAAGGAGTGAGTAGTTGCGCCGCTCGCCTCCCGGTGTGGTGCCTCCGGCGAAGTAGTCATCCGGAGCGAAATGGGTGACTTCAATCGCGCTCCCCGGTGCGGTCAAGGCGACCGGAATCTCCATATAGGCGGCAGCCGATGTCTCTATGACTGCGTTCCCTTTTGGACGGATGGTCACCGCCGCCTTCTTACCGGCTTTGATGGTGACGGGACTCGGGAATAGGTAGTCGACTACGTGCCCGTCAAACTCGAACGTGAGACCGCTCACGACTTCGCCCGGCATCAAGAGGAGGTACGCCTTATGCCCGTCGTCCATCACGGCAGTGACGTCCTTCTTTTCCGTCCCGGCCGTAAGCTCGCCCGTGTAGAGGTCCAGCACGGCTGAGAAGCGGACACCCTTTGCCGTCGCCTTTGCGACCCGTGGCAGCGGATGAGCCGCGTCCACCCGGGCAAAGGTCAGCTCTATGAGACCGAGTTTGTGTTCGAACCGTACCGGCATCCGATATCCGAGGGTCAGTTTGCCTGCCGTGGCCTTACCCCAGAGGAGGTCTATCTTGGAGGGATCCGTTTGGTCGGATAGGTCGACGGCGAGTTTTCGGTTCGAGACAGACGCGGAGTAGGGATAATAGGCGACGACATCTGCCTTTCGGTCTCCGAGGACGGGGGTCTTAGGGGAGGTCCCCCGGAAGACTCCGTAAGCGTCGGAAGCATACTTGAGGTTTTCGGCAGCGTCGAGTACCGTACCGCTTCCCGCTTCGTATACGTACACGCCGATCTCGTCACCCTGTGCAAAACGGTCTTGAGTGGCGCGCAGTTCTTCCTGCGTCCCTACGATGATGAGTTCTTTCCCGGCTTCGTCCGGTCGGGAGGTTTGCCCGGAGCCATTGCCCTCCCTGAACCCGGAGCAGGAGCTGAGCATCATCAAGGCAAGGAGCGAAAGGGTTTGGATCTTGGTCATAATGGCATATCTTGTCTTTTTTCTATTTCTCTTTTACCGCCAGCGCACTTCGTCTTTCTGTCTCTTGATCTCTTTGGCCTGTCCGGCGGGAAGGTTTGGGAAGAGGGTCAGTCCGAGTTCCTCCTCGAGTGACTCGACGGTGACGAAGTGGTTCTTCCAAGTGTCGCCTTGGGGCGGGGTTACGTTCGGCATCCGTACCGCCACTGTGTACCACTTACCGTCTCTTTTGTCCTTGGCGGCTATGGCTTTCCAAGTGTGCGAGGGTATGGCGGAAGAAGTGCCGCCCCTGTTGGACGCTCTCTTTTTCTCCAAAGGCAGCACAGGTCCCGTGACGATGTAAAGTGTATCGTAGAGTGCGGCATTAGAGGCCCACTGTCTCTCTTTCTTCTCGAAGTCTGCCCAGATACCGCCGTTTTGGTCATAGTCCTGCGGGACGATGTTGGTGAAGTAAAAGGTGGTGCGGTTGAGTTCGCTCGTCGCATCCCTTGAGGCCGATGGCAGCATGTGCCCGCGCACCATAGGACCGATGTAGCTGCTAAAAAGCTCCGCCTGGGCGCTCTCTTCGAGGTCGGGATCCCAGTTCCACGCATCCGTCCTTTGGGTGCTGCCCATACAATCCGGATAAAGGGGATAGGCGACCCAAAGCGGGAGACGGTCATTTTTGGAGTAATATATCGTGTAGTTGCGGCGCTCGCCTTTGGGCGAGCTTCCCCCTCCGAAATAACTGTCGGGGGCAAAATGGCGTATCAAAACCGTATCCGGGTGTCCACTCCCCGAAATCGGCACCTCCATATAGCCCGCCGCGGAAGACGGTACCTCCGTCCCACCGTTGCCCGGATCCGTCTCTCCGGAAACGGGGGCAAAAGTCAGCGGACGTTCCGCACCGGTCGCCCTACCCTTCTCGTCCCACTCCCTCAGGGTGGCTCGTGTCACGGCAAGGTCTCCTCCCGTCAAAGTGATGGCGACTTGGTATTCGTGTCCCTGCAAGAGGGCTAATGTCCCGAGCTTGAAGGCCGATCGCGCGCCACCGGCTTCCACGGTGACGGTATGCGACCCGAGGTTGTCTCCGGGGTAAAGGTAGACTTTGGATCGGAAAGCACCGGCTTCGGACGTTGCCTCGCTCCCGGGTACCCGTATCGTCCCCCTTCTGCTGTCGTAGTCGAAAGTTCCCGTGGCGATGTCGTACGTCGCGGCTGTCAGTGCGCCGACGAGCGTGACGACGGGCGTTTTCCCACCAAAAAGCGCCTTTGCCGCTTCGTCGCCCGCCGAGGTGACGAAATAGACGCGGGGCAGAATCCGTTCGCCCGCAAGCTCTATCGGCTCACCCGAAACCCCGCTGTCCGTCACTCTGAAGACATTGAATCGGGCGGAGTCGGTCTGTACGGACAAATCCAAGTCGATGGCAAAATCACGTCCCACGTCCTCCCTATACGGTGCATAGCCCACGATGGAGAAGCTCCCCTCGCGGGGCTTGACGAGTGCATAACCCGCCTCACGGGCGACGTACAGCGCGTCCTTAAAGATGTACGGGACATTTTGGCGGGAGCCCGTGACGGTACTCGCACCAAGGAGCGTACCGGAGCGTACCGTAAAGAGTCCCAAGTCCGCGCTTCGGAGGGCGTCCGGGATTTCCCCGGTCGGAGAATCGGATAAAGCAGAAACAGCCACCCTGACCCGGTTAATCAAAGCCGGGGTGTTTTCATCCGGAGATGTGTTGTCGTCTGCGGTTCGCAGGTTGCACGAAGCCAGCGCCAAAAGAGCTGCCAAAAACGCGCCCGAAGCGACACCGTTGTCACGAGAAAAGAGAATCACACCTTATGTCTTTTGCGTTTTTTCTGTTTCTCTGTCGAGTTGTTTTTTCAATACCGGAGCAGGAGGAAAACCGTACCGCCCTCCCTAATGTCAAGGGGCGCCTCCTTTACCTTTCTCAAAGGTACCCAAAATTCCGACCTTCTTACCCCTATTTCCGAACTAATTGTAGCGAGCACACTATAACCAATCAAGAGTATACGCATTAGAGACTTTGCCAACAAAGAATCATCGGAGAAAGCCCCGAAGGGGCGGACGGCGCCAACGGAGCCGAATCTCGGTAGACCGGCACGAAGACCGCGTTAGCGGTCGATGTGCCGGGGACGGGGCGTTCATTCTCGATTTCTGTGGCTCCATAGGAGCCAAACAGCTATTCAGTTCCTACGGAGCTGTAAAAGGGTTAGGATGTCGCTTTTACCCCGTGGCTGCGAGTCCTCCGGACTCTTTGCCGCGGTCTACCAAGATTGTGGCACTCTGTGCCACTACGCCCTTACGGGGCTTTACATACGACACTCATCTCGGAATGTTTCTAATGTGTCGATCCTGTATAACCAATGATTTCAAACACTTCACTTCGACGGTATATGCAAAGTACGTCCTGCACCTCCCTATCCCTTACCTCAAACTTCTCCATTTCGGTCTCCCTATTCCTACTTAATTTTGCCCGTACCGAGGAGATCTCCTTGGTACGGGTCTCGCCAAGTTCCGGTACAGACCGAGACAATCTCCTCGGTCTGTATCTCCCTCAAAGTAGTCTTTTAGGGCAGGGATATTGACTTTCGCACATCCTTTTGCGTGAGACACGACAAAAATTGTACCTTTGCCACGTAACTCGGAAAACCTAATACCCCGGGGGATAGGAAGAGAAAAAGCAAGCTTTGTAACGCCTACGGCTCTATGCGTATCTCTTTCTCCCCCATTACTTATCTTTCACCTAAACAGTATGAATCTCGAAAAACGATTCCGAATCAAACAAAACAACAAACCCACACTCCGAGCGCTCGTCCGCTGTGGCTCATTCGCTTTGGCAAGCGCGGCCATTTGGAGCATTTCCCCTCTGTCTGTGTCGGCAACTACTCCGACGGAAACAGACTCTGCCACGTACCTCAATAACTTGGAGGTCCTTGGGACACGGAGATTGCGGATGTCCCGTATGGATGTCCCGCTTAGAGACCTACCCGTCACCGTCACCTCACTCTCCCTTGCGCCACTGAAAGCAAGAGGCATCATCGACTTTCAGACCGCTACACGCTATATCCCGTCCGTCAATACCAGGACGACTTATGGTGCTTTTCAGCAAGTAAGCATCAGGGGCTTCGACTACTCCCCCATCGAGATCGACGGAATGAGGGATGAGCGCACCACTTTCAACTCCTATCCCCTCCCCGACCTCAGTATGGTGGAGAGCCTCGAAGTCATCAAAGGACCGGCATCCATCCTCAGCGGGCACTCAAGCGTGGGCGGCTCCATCAACATCGTCAGGAAAACTGCAGGAAATACCCCTCTTTTGGAGCTGTTCCTGTCCGGCGCCTCTTGGGGTACGCGGCGAATGAGCGGCGTGATAGGCGGTGCACTCAGCGACAACATCAATACCCTCTTGAGCGTCAATCGCTCTTGGGGCAACGGTTGGAGGGATCGGGGAGACAGGAGGTTCTCCGTCTACAATAATACCACATTCAAGATTGGAGACCGACACCTCTTTGACCTCAGGCTCAGTTATACAAACGACTTCTATGGTACCGAAGCCGGGTTGCCGGGAACGATGCCCGGAGACATCAAGCTCGCCTCATCGGACAGTCTTATTTA